>DATLJJ010000405.1:0-7985 GCA_035538975.1 Sphingomonas sp.
CGCGCGACGCGGCTCTTGATCGTGCCCACCGCCACCTGGCAGATTTCAGCCGCCTCTTCATAGGCAAAGCCGCCCGCGCCGACGAGGATCAGCGCTTCGCGCTGCGGCTGCGGCAGATGCATCAGTGCGCGCTGCATGTCCGAAAGCTCGACATGGCGATCCTGGCTCGCGGGCGCGGCAAGCAGCCGGTCGGCAACCAGATCGTCCCACTCGCCCTTGAAGCGCGCGCGGCGCATTTGCGAGAGATAGAGGTTGCGCAGGATGATGAAGGTCCAGGCCCGCATGTTGGTGCCGGCCTGGAAGCGCTTGCGTGCCGCCCAGGCCTTGAGCAGCGTCTCCTGCACCAGATCGTCCGCCAGGTCGCGACTGCCCGAAAGCGAGCGTCCGAAGGCTCGCAGATGCGGGATCACCTGCGCGAGCTGTTTCTTGAACTCGGGATCGGAGAGCGCAACATGCTCCCGCGGAGCCTCCGCATCCTCTGCGGATTCCTCGCTGCCAGCGGGCTTTTCAGACTGAGTCATTCGATCCCGTTCAGTTGCACGCGCCGAAGGACGGCAGACATGGGAGATAGGGGCCGCTTCCGTGATTGCCAGCATATTCCGGTGCTCCTGAAAATCAGAGCAAGACGATGATGGCGAAAGCCAGAACCACGAGCACCAGGCCGAAGCCCAGTACGTAGCGGGTCATGTGTGGGGTGGCACCGGCGCGGGCCCGATCGGTGGAGACATGGATGGGTTTTTCGTTCTCAGCCATGTACTTCCAACCCCCGAAAACCGTTTTGGCTCCGTATCAGGTGGAACCCGCGCCGGACTTTTTTTCAGGCCGCGGCGGGAACCGTCGCCTGATCGAAGAACAGCGCCTGGCTGATGGTGGTCTTCACGGTCTCGCGCTGGAATGGCTTGGTGATCAGGAAGGTTGGCTCCGGACGCTCGCCGGTAAGCAGCCGCTCAGGGAAGGCCGTGATGAAGATCACCGGCACGCTGAACTCGGCGAGGATATCCTTCACCGCGTCGATGCCCGAGCTGTCGTCGGCGAGCTGGATGTCGGCGAGCACCAGGCCGGGCCGGTCTTCCATCGCCAGCGCCACCGCCTCGTCACGCGTCACGGCGACGCCGGTGACTTCGTGGCCCAGGTCGCGCACGATCTGCTCGAGGTCCATCGCAATCAGCGGTTCGTCCTCGATGATCATCACCCGCGTGCGGGTCTGCCGCTCGATCTCGGCGACTGCGTCGGCGACCAGCCTCGATACGCTTTCGGGATCCTCCTCGATCAGATAGCCGGCGTCCTCGACGCTGAACCCCTCGACCGTGGTGAGCAGCAGTGCCTGGCGCGAGAGCGGAGTCAGGCGGGCGAGCCGTCGCCGCGCGATCGCTTCATTCTCGTTCGCGCCCTCGGGGACGATCTCGTCTTCCTCGAGGTGCGTCGACTGCCAGATCGCCTGGAAGGTGCGGTAGAGGCCCAGCCGCGGATCGGTATCGCGCGGGAACTGGTCGGGCGCCGCAACGATTGCTTCGAGCGCGGCACGTACATAGCGATCACCCTCGGCCTGGCTGCCGGTGAGCGCGCGGGCATAACGGCGAAGCAGTGGAAGATGGGGCGCGAGTTGCTGTCCAAGCGACATAAGCGAACTATTCTCCTTCGAGTGCGCGGAACGCTTTTCTCGCGTCCGGGCGTAACCTTTGCAAATGATTCTGCTATCCCGAAGGAGCCCCTCCCCGGAAATCACATCGGGTGTGGAACAATCGAGCGGCTGTTTGGTTTCATCGTCCAAGCCGCGTGGTGCACTCGCACCACATCCAGCGCTTGCGCTCAGCCGTCATGGCATTATCGAAACGCTTGCGCTGGGAAGCAGTCGTTCATAGTCCGGGCCCCGGACTACCCGGGTCCTCAGGGGGGAATTGGTGCGTTCCGCTAGAGACGAAAAGAAAACGCCGAAGGCCAAAGAGGGGACGGAGACCAGTAAGCCCGGCCGCAGCGTGGGCGAAGCGCTGCGCCGAGCCTATGACGAGGCGGTCGGCGAAGCCGTGCCCGACGACCTTCTCGACCTCTTGAAGAAGCTCGACTAACGATCTCAACATGAGAGGCACCGATCAGGAACCGCACGTCCGCGGACTGGCGGCGGCGGTGGGACGCATGCCTACCGGCGCCAAGGTGTTCCTGATCCTGGTCGGCGCGCTCCTCCCGCTCGCGCTGATCGCGCTGCTCACCACGCTCCAGACCACGCGTACCGCCGATACCGAGGCTCGCGCGCGTCTGCGCGCAGTGGCCGACGAAAGCACAGGCAACCTCGACAATGCGCTCACCAACCAGACGAGCCAGCTTCGCGAGGGGTTGGCGGCGCTAGAACGCGATCCCTCGGACGCGCCGAGCTGCATGCGGCTCGTGGGCACCTTCGCGGCGCAGGGCGGCGTGCGCTTCTCGATCGCGGGCAGCGACGGCCGCGTGATCTGCGGCCAGCGCGTCAGCGTCGTGGGCGCCGCGGCGCTCGCTCCAGGCGAAACCGCGGCGCTGGTCGGCGACGAGGGGCTCACGATCCGAATGACCGGATCCCGTGGGGTTACCGCCCTTGCCTATTATCCCGTGGCAGCACTCAACGCGATGTCGCGCCCCAGCGGCTTCGTCCCCGAATATGGCGCGGTTCTCGTCCGGGGCGACGAGCGCGTCGTGCTGCGCACACTGCAGGGCGTTGGCCCGCTCGGCCGGCGCGAGCAAGTGCGGGGCGAACTTTCGATTGACCGGCTCGAGCTGGAAATGTCGATGCCCGGCGCGCCGATCACCTCGCCGCTGATGCTCACCACGCTGCTGCTGGTGCTGATGTGGATCGCCGCCGCGGCGATCGGCTGGTTCGTGGTCGACATTTTGCTGATCCGCCCGCTGCGGCGGCTGCGCCGCAGCGTGGGCAATTACCGGCCAGGCGAAGTGATCGACATGCGCAGGATGGGCGCGATCCCGGCGCAGGAGATTCGCGAGCTCGGCGATACCTTCCAGCAGATCAGCCGCACGGTCCAGCTCCACGAGGCCGATTTGGCGCAGGGGCTGGTGCGCCAGACCAAGCTGACCCGCGAAGTGCATCACCGCGTGAAGAACAACCTGCAAGTCATTTCGAGCCTGATCAATTTTCACGCGCGTGGCGCAAAGAGCCGCGAGGCGACGGAGGCCTATGCCTCGATCCAGCGCCGCGTCGACGCGCTCGCTGTGGTCCACCGCCACCATTATGCCGAGCTAGAGGAGAACCGCGGGCTCGATCTGCGCTCGGTCATCGGCGAGCTGGCCGCCAACATCCGCGCTACCGCGCCCGACAGCGCCGCGGGGCTCGGCATCACGCTCGATATCGAGCCCTTGCTCGTCAACCAGGACGTGGCGATCGCCGTCGCCTTCCTGCTCACCGAAATGGTGGAGCTTGCGATGAGCTGCAATCCGGCCACCCAGGTCCGCATCTCGATCAAGGGCACCGAGGAGCCCGAGCGCGCGATTCTGCGAGTCAACGCGCCCGCGCTGGTCGAGGACCCGTGCGTGAAAGATCTGATGGAAAATCGCTACGGCCGCGTGATCTCCGGCCTGGTCCGGCAACTCCGCAGCAAGCTGCATTACGACCCGCTGGCAGGCGTCTTCGAAGCGGCGATAGCAGTGACCGGGCGCCCCTGAATTTTTTTCGCAAATTTTTCGAACTTGCCGGAACCCCTCGCGCCAAAGGTCGTTGTGCAGTTCGGATAGTGACCTTTTGCCCCCCCGCTCTCGCTATCCAAGACATGGGCCCGGAAGCGTCAACCCTCCCCCCCCCCGGTGACGCTTCCGGGCCTAACATTTTCAGGGGCCTCCACTTTTCTCCGCTTCACGCTGACATGCTGGCAGCGGAACGATTTGCGGGGCCCGCGCATTTTTCCCCCAGATTTACGGAGAGTATCGATGCGTAAGATCATGACTTGTGCCGCGCTCGCGGGCGCGATCCTGCTTTCGGCGTGCAACACGATCGAGGGCGTTGGCCGGGATGTCGCCTCGGCGGGCGATACCGTCGCCGACACCGCTGACGACGCCAAATAATCTTCCAGAAATGGAAACCGGAAAACCCCTCCCCTTGCCGGGAGGGGTTTTTCGTTGCGCAGTTCGCCTAGGCCGCCTCGGCCTGCTCCTGCCGCTCGCGACGGCGGCGCGTGATCCATATCGCGCCGAGCGACAGGAAATAGAGGCCCACCAGCGGAAGCGCGAGCAGCAGCTGCGAGCCGACGTCAGGCGGCGTGAGCACCGCCGCGATCGCAAAGGCCGCGACCACCGCATAGCGCCACGCGCTCTTGAGCTGTTCGTAGGTGACGATCCCCGAACGCTCGAGCAGCATCAGCAGCACCGGCAGCAGGAAGGTGATGCCGAACGCGAACAGGAACTGCATGATGAAGTCGAGGTATTTGAGGACCTCCGGCAGCGCCTCCTGCTGCACGCCGTTGCCCAGGTCGCCCTGGAAGCTCAGCAGGAAGTGCAGCGCAGTCGGGATCGCGATGAAATAGGCGAGCGCCGCGCCGGTCAGGAAGAGCAGCGGCGTGGCGAGCAGGAACGGCAGCAGCGCCTGCTTTTCCTTGCGATAGAGGCCCGGCGCGACGAACTGCCACAGCTGGTTGGCAATCACCGGGAAGGACAGCATCATCGCAGCGAAGAACGCGACCTTCACCTGCACGAAGAAGGCGCCGAAGATCTCGGTGTAGACCACCTTGGTCTGCCCCGCCGCGGCGAGCGGGCGCACCAGGAAGCCGAAGATCGGCCCTGCGAAATAGAAACTGACGAGGAAGGTCACCACCAGCGCCACGATGCAGTAGAGCAATCGGCGCCGCAGTTCGATCAGATGCTCCAGCAGCGGCTGCTGGGTGTCGTCGATGTCTTTCATTCGGCAGCCTCGGCCGAGGGTTCCGCCTTCTTTCGCGGCCGTCGCGGCTTGGCGGGCGCTTCATCCGCGGAAGCCGTTGCGGTACGCGAACGCGCGCGCTTCGGCTTTTCCGCGGGTACTACCGCTTCCGTCTCGGGGAGGATCGCAGGCTGCTCGACCATCACCGGCGCGTCATCCGCCCCTCCGGCAGGGTCGACCGGAGCGTCGGGCGCGGGAAGCTGGGCCGGCGGATGTTCCGCCATGATCCGCGCATTCTCCGCGGCCCATTGCTTCTCCATCTCGGCCAGCTCGGCCTCGCGCACCATATTGTCAAAGCCGGAGCGGAACTGCCGCGCCACGCCACGGGCCTTGCCCACCCACTTGCCCAGAAAGCGCATTGCCTTGGGCAGGTCCTTGGGCCCGATCACGACCAGCGCGACGATCGCGACGATCAGAAACTCGGGCGCATTGAAATCAAGCATCTAGGGTCGCCAGAAACAGCCCGGCGACGCATGCGCGCCGCGCGGACAGGAACGGATCAGCGCTGCTCTTCGCGGACCGGCTCGGCCTCGCGGCGAACGGTCGGCTCGGGCGCTGCCTTGCCCTCGATACGCGTGGGCGCCGACTTGTCGTCGTCGTCCTCGGCCATGCCCTTCTTGAACTGCTTGATGCCCTTGGCGACGTCGCCCATCATGTTCGAGAAACGCCCGCCGCCCAGCAGCAGGATCGCGATCACGCCCAGCACCAACCAGTGCATCAGGCTGAAACTACCCATCTCAACTCTCCTCGATTCCGGCTTTATCTAGGCCCGCCGGGCACCTGCGGCAATGGCTGAGGCGCCCGGGCGCCCTATTCGTCGTCTGTGACAGTTTCGATTTGGTCCGCGGACTCTTCCTCGTGGTCCCCCACCATCTCCAGCGCAAGGTCCACCGGATCGAGCAGACCCGCCGCTTTCAGGTCCTCGATACCGGGCAGGTCCCGCCGGCTCGCCAGGCCGAAATGGGTAAGGAAGCCCGCTGTCGTGGCGTACGTCAGCGGCCGCCCCGGCACTTCGCGGCGGCCCGCCGGACGGACCCAGCCGGCTTCCATCAGTACGTCGATCGTACCCTTGCTGATCTGCACGCCGCGGATCGCCTCGATTTCGGCGCGCGTCACGGGCTCGTGATAGGCGATGATCGCCAGCGTCTCGATGCCCGCACGGCTGAGCTTGCGCGCCTCCTCACGATCCCGGCGCAGCAGATGCGCGAGATCGGCGGCGGTCTGGAAGTGCCACCGGTCGCCGCGGCGCACCAACTCGATACCGCGGCCCGCATAGAGCTCGCCCAGCCGCGCCAGCGCCTCGCGAACGTCCGCCTCCTGACCCACATGCGCGCGGATCTCGTCCACGCCAAGCGGATGCTCGGACGCGAAGAGCACGGCTTCCACCGCGCGGGTAAGGTCGTCCTGAGGCGTCATGCGCTGGCCTTGAGATAGAGTGGCGCGAACGCCGATTTCTGCCGGATTTCGACCCTCCCCTGCCGCGCCAGCTCCAGCGCGGCGACGAAGGACGATGCGAGCGCCGACTTGCGGTAGGTGCCGGTCGCGCCCTCGGGCAGGAAGCTTTCGATGCTGCTCCACTCGATCCGCGTTCCGATCAGTTCCGAGACGCGCTCGATCGCTTCCTCCAGCGTCATCACGTCGCGCTGGGCGACGACGTGCATCACCGGGCGCGTCCGCGCGCTGATCCGGCCATAGGCGGCGATCAGGTCATAGATTTCGGCTTCCCAGCGCGCCTTGCGGAGCACGCGCAGGCCCTCGGGCGCGCCGCGCAGGAAGGTGTCGCGCCCAAGCCGATCGCGTGCGACCAGCCGGGCACCGGCTTCGCGCATCGCGTTGAGCCGCTCGAGCCGGAGCTGGAGGCGCAGCGCCAGTTCCTCGGGGCTCGGCGTTTCCTCCGGGTTGCGCGGCAGCAGCAGCGCGGACTTCAGATAGGCGAGCCACGCGGCCATCACGAGATAATCGGCCGCAAGCTCGAGCCTGAGCGCGCGTGCCTCGTTCACGAACGCGAGATACTGCTCGACGAGCTGCAGGATCGAGATCTGGCGCAGGTCGACCTTCTGGGTGCGCGCGAGCGCGAGCAGCAGGTCGAGCGGCCCCTCCCAGCCGTCGAGCGCGATCTTGAGGGTGTCGGAAGAGTCGACGTCCATCGCGTGAGTTAAGCAGAGGCAGAAGCGGCTGTCACTCGCTCCCTCTCCCCTTCAGGAAGGGGGCTCTATACCTCCGCCAGCAGCGTATCCCGCTTGGCGAGCAGCGCCTCGAAATCCTCTTGCCGGGGTCCTTCGGCAACCGTCGCCATAGCCCGCTCCAGCCGGACGACGCATTCCGCTGTCGCCTCCGGAATCCGCTTGGCGATCTCGACCATCTCGTCCATCCGCGCCCAGCAGTCGAGCACCACATCGCATCCGGCGGTGAGCGCCGCGGCGGCCTTCTCGCCCGCGGTGCCGCTCAGCGCCTTCATGTCGATGTCGTCGGTCATCAGCAGCCCGTCGAAACCGATCCGGCCGCGGATGATCTTCTCGATCACCTTGGACGACAACGTCGCCGGCCGTTCGGCGTCCCAGGCGTCGAAGACGACATGGCAGGTCATCCCCATCGGTGCGTCGTTGAGCCGCGCGAAGGGTTCGATATCCACTTCCAGCGCCGCCTCGTCGGCAGTGACGCGCGGCAGCTCGTAATGGCTGTCGACCAGCGCCCGGCCGTGCCCGGGCATATGCTTGACCACGCCGACCACGCCGCCGCGCCGCATCCCTTCGAGCATCGCCTGCCCCAGCGCCGCCACCCGCATCGGATCGCCGCCGAACGCCCGATCGCCGATCGCGGGCGTCACTTCGGGCTGGCGCACGTCGAGCAGCGGCGCGCAATTCACGTTGACGCCGACGTCCGCCAGCATCAGCGCCAGCGCATGCGCATTGGCGCGCGCCGCCTCGATCGCGGAGACCGGGGCGATGTCGTAGAGCGCGTCGAAGGCCGCGCCCGCGGGAAAGTCGGGCCATTCGGGCGGCTGCATCCGCGATACCCGCCCGCCTTCCTGGTCGATCAGGATCGGCACGTCGACACGACCCGAGAGATCGCGCAGGCTGTCGGTGAGCGCCTT
>DATLJJ010000406.1:0-4046 GCA_035538975.1 Sphingomonas sp.
AATCGCATTGTCCTCAGCAATCTGATCATCCTGCGAGGCGCTGGCGTCCACCTCGGAAGCCGCCGGCGCCGTCTGCGCCATCGCCTCGCCCCCGCAGGCCAGCAGCAGGCCCAGCACCGTCCAGGACGCAGTCGCGCCGATGCGACGGCGCGCGTTGAATCGATTTGCCATGTCGTACCCTCTCCCTGTGTCCCAGCCCGGATTATTATTTTTATCCCCCTTGGGCCGGGGCTTATGGTCGTCTGTGTTTCGAGCGAGACTCCTAAAGTCCCATCATATGGAATGCTCGCTCACGTTCTAAGAGTATCACGCGATTTGCGAGTTGCAACCCGTTCGTCTGACAAATGTGATGAACGCGCCGCATTCCCGTCCCGTAGCGGCACTGTCCGCCACAATCCCCTTTGTTTTCAGTAGGGTCGTTAAGCCTGCAAGCTCGGGAAATTACGCAGACAAATTCCGGTTGTGCCGCTTTGCGATGTGCCGCTCGATCCAGTCGAGAGCGGCGCCCAGACGGCCGCGCGAATAAGTGACGGCTTGATAGACCGCCAGCACGCGCCGCGCCCAACCGATGTAGAGCCCCGGCCAGCCAAGCCGGCGCGCAAGGCGGAAGACCCGATGGCTCCAGCTGCCGATCTCACGCCGGAGCAGATAGACGAGGCGGCGGCGAAGCGGCAGTTCCGCCGCGCCCGGCGCGACTCGCTTGCGCGGCTGCAGGGCGGTGCGCGGCTGCGCCAGCCGCCATGCGAGTCCCTCGCGCCGGTGCCGCAGTCCCGCGGCCTGCGTCTGCGCCACGAAGTCGGCGTCCACCGGCTCGAGCTGCAGACGGCCCTGCTCCACCCCTTCCGCGACCAGCCCCGCCAATGCCGGCGATCGAACGATCACGACATTGGTCCCGCGCCCGTCGGACGAATAAGGCTCTACCCAGGCATCGCCGAACGCGATGTCCGCGGTCTCCGCGACCACATCGTCACACCAGCTGCACGCCGGGCTCTGGAAGAAGCCCGCGCCCCAGTCGCCGTCGGCGAGGTGCCACCAATCCTGCGCGCGCGCGCTGCCGTCGCGCAGTACCAGATGCGCGCGATACCAGTTGGCCGGACGGCCGGGATCCTTGATCCGATAGTCGAGCGCCTGCACCGCGGTGGGATCGACGCCGAGCTGCCAGGCAAAGCTCTCGACCATCCGCGCGCTCTTCATATGGCCGCAGAAGAGGCCGAGCGTGAAGGCGATCCGCTCCGCCAGCAGCGGATCCTCGGCGCGCAGCAGGTTGACGGCCTTGATGAAGCAGGGAATGCCGACCACGGCATAGCGGCCCGGCGTCGCACGAATCTCGGCGAGCACCCGGGAGAGCTCGACCGGATAATAGCGGGATTTGGCGCCGCCGCGGACTTCGTCCACCGTCCGCGAGACGCGATAGGCGAAGAAGCGCCCGTCGCGCTCCGGATCGGCAGGCGCGACATGCGCGACGCCGTCCACGAGCCCGCGGCGCAGCAGCTCGGCCGCGACCCAGCTCACCAGCCCGCCCGAGCTCCCGCCCATGCGAAACGCCTCCTCGGCATGACCCACATAAGCGGTCTCGAACCGCCCGATACGCGGATCGGCGGCAGGCGCATCGGGAAAGCGCGCCGCGGCGATCGCGTCTTCGTCTGCCGCCGCGGGCGAGAAGGGGCAGGTGCGCGCCAGCACGGCGTCGGGGCTCCGCAGCCAGCGATCTGGCCCGCGCGGCTTGAGCAGCCCGTGCGCGTCCCAGTCCATTCGCGCATCCGGTGCGGCGTGCGCGCAGGCGCCGCAGCCGATGCACAGCCCCGAATCCACGATCCGCTGCCGGCTCACCGGCGCCGGCGCAGGAACGGGTTCAGGCGAGCGCATGGCGCAGATAGGCGTCGGAGCGCGCGCGAAGCTCGGCGATGCGCGCAGGGATGGCGGGGTCGAGCGGCGTGGCGAGAAGGTCGGGGATGCGTTCGGGGCCCGTCTCCTCATCGACCAGATGCCGCGCCGCGCCCAGCCCGTGCGTCAGGTCGCGCAGCTTGTTCGAGCGATAGGCCGAACCCACGCAGACAAACGGCCTGGCATTGGCGAGCGCGAAGACGCAGCCGTGGAAAAAGTTGGTCGCCACTGCCGCGGCACCTGCGATCAGCCGCGCGAAATCCTCCGGCCCGGCCTCGATCAGGTGCGCATCGGCCCACTCGTTGCGATAGCCGATGCTGAGCAGCCGCAGCCGGGCCTGCCCTGCCCAACGCCGCACCGCTTCGGCGTACCAGCGGGGAAAGCTGTGGCCATAGACTGCCAAATAGGGCGCCTCCGCCGCACCCGGCTCGGCCTCGGGCGGGAATTGCAGCACCGGATCGAGCACCAATGCAGGATCGCGGCCGGTGGCCTCGCGCACCAGCGCCCGAGAATTCTCGTCGCGGACCGAGATCGCGTCGAAGCGATCGAGGCTCCTCGCCCAATCCGGACCCAGCCCCGCGGAAGCATCGTGATTGCCGAAGCTCGCCGCATAGGAGACCAGCCGCGCGGTGCTGAGGCCTTCGCCGTAAAAGATCGGCTTGCCGCCATACCAGGGGTGCTGGAGGTTCCACACCTCGTCGCTGCCGACGATCACCATCTCCTGCGGCCCCAGTTCCTCGGGCCGGTCGAGCGGGAATGGGCGCGAGCGCGGCAGGCGATCGAAGGCGGCGAGGAACTTGCGCGCCTTGGCCCCATAGCGTGGCAGATCCTCGCGCGCAGTGCGGCGCGGCAGCAGCGGCTGGAAGGCACAACGCCACTCGGCACGCGTGACTTGCGCCGACTCATGCTCGAGCAGTTCGGGCTCGGCGCTATAACCCCGCAGCCCCTCGGCGAGGCAACGCGCCTGCCAATAGGAGCCATAGTTGATGCATCGGTGAAAGGTGAGGACGCCGATCTTGCGGGCCGGAACGGTCATCGGAGGCTTGCCTCGAAACGGGGACGGCGCGGGGATGCGCCGGGGATCCGCTCCCCCAATGCCTCCCGCCGGGCGCGGTTCCTCGGCAGACGCGCCAATCGCACCGCGCCCTCCCAAGCGGCTCACCGAAAAGCCCTTGATACTTTATATCATCGCCGCTACCGCGACGCAGCAACGCCTCTCGAAAGGTCCTGATAGTCCATGCTGCGTACCCTGTTGCTCGCGTCCGTCGCACTCATCGCCCTGCCCGCCCACGCCGAGGACAAGCCGGCTCCCACTCCGAGCGAGGCTCCGGCCGCCGACACGCAGGATCATGACCAGCCCGAGCAGGAGATCGTCGTCACCGGCACGCGCGCCCGCGCGGCCGCGGATTTGCTCGGCGGCACCGCGGTGCTGACCAGCGAAGAGCTGACGCGCGAGCGACGCAGCACGATCGGCGAGACACTCGCCTCGCAGCCCGGCGTCTCCGCTACCTCCTTCGGCCCCAATGCCTCGCGTCCGGTGTTGCGC
Source organism: Sphingomonas sp. (assembly GCA_035538975.1). Classification (GTDB taxonomy): domain Bacteria; phylum Pseudomonadota; class Alphaproteobacteria; order Sphingomonadales; family Sphingomonadaceae; genus Sphingomonas. Next base: position 3,431 of record DATLJJ010000406.1, read on the forward strand.
GGCTTCACCGGCGATCGCGCCCGCCTGCTGATCGACGGCATCGGCAGCATCGACGTGTCCAACACCTCCGCCGATCACGCGGCGATCATCAATCCGCTGACCGCGGACCGCATCGAAGTGCTGCGCGGCCCCTCGGCGCTGCTGTTCAGCCCTTCGTCGATCGGCGGCGTAGTCAATGTGATCGACAGCCGCATCCCGCGCAAAATGGCGGAGAGCCCGCTGCATTTCGACGGTATCGCCGGCTATGGCAGCGCCGCCGACGAGCGCACCGTTTCGGGCTCTGCAGACGTGCCCGCCGCGGGCAAGATCGTGCTCCACGCCGACGGCAGCTACACAAAGACCGGCGATCTGCGCTCGGGCGGCCATGTCCTCGCCCCTGCGCTGCGCGCGCAGGCCGCCGCGAGCGCCGACCCGGCGATCCGCGAACTCGCCGACCTTGAAGGTGAGGTGCCCAACACCGCCGCGCGGACCTGGGACGTGGCCGGCGGTGCCGCGATCGTCGACGAGCGCGGCAATCTGGGCTTCTCGGTCTCGCATTACGACAGCCTCTATGGCGTGCCCGTGCGCTATTCGCTCGATCCTTCGATCGAAGCCGAGCAGGTCAGGCTTCACGCGC
>DATLJJ010000407.1:0-9219 GCA_035538975.1 Sphingomonas sp.
GCAGGCTGCGCTACGGGCGCGGCGGTGGCGGTGGTGCTCGACTGGACGGTCGTGCGCGGCGTGCTGGAGCGCGCGGCCGTGCGGCTGGGGCTCGACGCGCCGGCGATCACGCTGCCGCTCGCCGAAGAGACGGTGACGGTCGTCGACACGCTCGCGCGCGAGGGCATGATGGAGCGCGCCATGCTGTTCGGCGCGCAGCAGGTGTTCGCGCAGCACCGTGGGCTGTGGGACCTGCTCGAGGCGCGGGCCGGGGCGCGGGCGCTCGTGCTGGCCTGATCGCTTGCGCGGGGGGGCCCTGCCCCTCTACCACGGCGCCATGCGCTTCGAAGGCACCCAAAGCTATGTCGCGACGGAGGACCTGAAGGTCGCCGTCAACGCCGCGGTGACGCTCCGCCGCCCCCTGCTCGTCAAGGGAGAGCCGGGGACGGGCAAGACCGTGCTCGCCTATGAGATCGCCAGGGCGCTGGGGGCGCCGCTGATCGAGTGGAACGTCAAGTCGACGACGAAGGCGCAGCAAGGGCTCTACGAATATGACGCGGTGGCGCGGCTGCGCGACGGCCAGCTCGGCGATCCGCGCGTGCACGAGATTTCAAACTACATCCGCCGCGGCAAGCTGTGGGACGCGTTCACCTCGCCGCAGCTGCCGGTGCTGCTGATCGACGAGATCGACAAGGCCGACATCGAGTTCCCGAACGACCTGCTCCAGGAACTCGACCGCATGGAGTTCCACGTCTACGAAACCGGCGAAACGGTCCGCGCAGCGGAGCGGCCGGTGGTGGTGATCACCTCGAACAACGAAAAGGAACTCCCCGACGCGTTCCTGAGAAGATGCTTCTTCCACTTCATCCGCTTCCCCGATCGCGAAACCATGATCGAGATCGTCGACGTCCACTTCCCCGGCATCCAGAAGCTGCTGGTGAGCCGCGCGCTCGACCTGTTCTACGAGATCCGCGACGTGCCGGGGCTCAAGAAGAAGCCGTCGACCAGCGAGCTGCTCGACTGGCTCAAGCTGCTGCTCCACGAAGACATGCCGCTCGACGTCCTCCAGTCGCGCGATCCGGCCAGGGCGATCCCGCCGCTGCACGGGGCGCTGCTCAAGAACGAACAGGACGTGATGCTGTTCGAGCGGCTGGCGTTCATGGCGCGGCGGCAGGGCAAGGCGTGAGCGTGGCGCTGGCCTTCCGTGACGCGCGCGCGGAGGACCTGCCGGCGCTGGTCGCGCTGCTCGCCGACGACGAACTGAGCCGCGGACGCGAGGATCCTTCGTTGCCACTCGATGCGGGCTATATGGCGGCATTCGCGGCGATCGATGCCGATGCCAACCAGCGGCTGATCGTGGCCGAGAGCGAGGGCGCAATTGTCGGGATGATGCAGTTGAGCTTCCTGCCCGGGATCGCGTTTCGCGGTGGGTGGCGCGGGCAGATCGAGGCGGTGCGGATCGCAGGAGCGCAGCGCGGGCAAGGGCTCGGCACGCGCATGATTCAGTGGGCGGTCGAGCAATGCCGCGCGCGCGGGTGTCGGATGGTCCAGCTGATGTCGAAGCAGGACCGCGTCGACGCGCACCGCTTCTACGAACACATGGGCTGGGAGAAGAGCCATTTCGGCTTCAAGCTCCGGCTCGCGGAGAAAGGGTGATGGCGGGGCGTTTCTTTGACGAGTGGCAGGTCGGCGACCGTATCGCGCACGAGTTGCGGCGGACGGTTACCGAGACCGACAATCTGATCTTCTCCACCCTCACCCACAACACCCAACCGCTCCACATCGATGCCGAGGCGGCCCGGGCGAGCGAGTTTGGGCAGATACTGGTCAACGGCACCTTCACCTTCAGCCTGATGGTGGGGATCACCGTGGGCGACACCACCGCGGGTACGCTCGTGGCGAACCTGGGGTACGACAAGCTCGTCATGCCGCGGCCGGTGTTCATCGGCGACACGCTGCGTGCCGAGAGCGAAGTGCTGGAGACGCGGCCGTCGAAGTCGCGGCCTGGACAGGGAATCGTGACCTGGCGGCACCAGATGCTGAACCAGCGCGGCGAGCTGGTGTGCGAATGCCTGCGCTCGGCGTTGCTGAGGAGCCGCCCCGCGGCCTGAGACGTTGGCCGGAGCGGAGGTGAAGCACATGCAGGCACGGATTGCCGTTATCGGCGGCGGCGCTGCGGGGATCGCTGCGGCGCGCCGGCTCGATCGGTCCGGCGTGGAAGTGCTGCTGCTCGAGGCGAGCGACCGGCTCGGCGGTCGAGCGCATACAGTGACGCGAGGCGGAATGGCGCTCGATCTGGGCGCGGGGTGGCTCCATTCGGCCGAGCACAATGGCTGGGTCGGTCTCGCAGCCGAGCATGGCTTCACGGTCGACCGGACGCTGCCAAACTGGCGCGAGCAGTGGCGCGAGCTGGGCTTCTCGCCCGAAGAGCGGCGCGCGGCGAACGCGGCCTATGAAGCGCTCGATCGGCGCATGCGCGCGGACCCGCCGGCGAGCGACCGTGCCGCCGACGCGATCGAGCCCGGCAGCCGCTGGAAGCCGTATCTCGACGCGCTGAGCGGCTTCATCAACGGAGCGCCGACCGGGGAGGTCTCGATCGCCGACTGGCTCGCCTACGACGACGCCGCGACGGAGACAGATTGGCGCGTGGCCGAGGGCTATGGCACGCTGGTCACGGCACACGCCGCCGGGCTGCGCGTTGCGCCCGCGACGTCGGTGACCGCGATCGACCGCACTGGCACACGGCTGCGGATCGTCACGCCGCGCGGGAACATCGAAACAGAGGCGGCGATCGTCACGGTCTCAACTAACGTGCTCGCGGGCGGCGCGATCGACTTCGGCCCCGGCTTCGACGAAGTGCTTCACGCCGCCGCCTGCCTTCCGCTGGGGCTGGCGGACAAGCTGTTCCTCGCATTGGACGGCGGCGAGGAGATTCCGGCCAACGCGCATCTGCTCGGCAATCCGCATTCGGCCGCGACCGGCACCTATACGCTGCGGCCCTTCGACCGGCCGGTGGTGGAGGTGATGTTCGGCGGCGAAGGCGCGCGCGATGGAAGCGGAGGGGCTCGGGGGCGCCGCGGCCTTCGCGATCGACGAGCTCTGCAAGCTGCTGGGGAGCGACTGGCGCAAGCGGCTGCGGCTGGTGGCGGGATCGGCATGGAGCCGCGACGACCATATCCGCGGCGGCTACAGCCATGCGCTACCGGGGCACGCCGACGTACGCGCCGTGCTGGCGGCACCCGTCGACCCACGGATACGGTTCGCGGGCGAGGCCTGCTCGCCGACGGCCTTCTCGACCGTGCACGGAGCCTATGAGACCGGCATCGCCGCGGCGGAGGCGTTGCTGCCGATGCTGGATTGACGTGGCAATATACGATCCATATACGGTTCGTATATCCTTCAGCCGCAGGGACCGTTCATGGGGATCGTGAAAATCGATGACGAGCTGCACGAGGAAGCGCGCCGCGCGAGCACGGTGATGTGCCGCTCGATCAACGCGCAGGCCGAGTTCTGGATGACGATCGGCATGCTCGCCGAAGCCAACCCCACCCTCTCCTTCAACGAGATCGTGAAGATGCAGTTCGCCGCGGCGAACGTACGGGTACCCGAGGCCGCGGCAGCCTGACATGGTGAAGACCCCGGACGAGCTGGCGCTGATGCGCGTGTCGGGCAGGCTGCTAGCGTCCGTCTTCGAGATGCTCGACCGGCAGCAACTCGCGGGCATGTCTACGCTGCAGGTCAACGATCTGGTCGAGCGCTTCATCCGCGAGGACCTGGCCGCGCGCCCGGCGAGCAAGGGCCAGTACGGCTTCCAATATGTGCTGAACTGCTCGATCAACCATGTCGTCTGCCACGGCGTGCCGGACGCCGGCGCGATCATCCGCGACGGCGACATCATCAACCTCGACATCACGCTCGAGAAGAACGGCTTCATCGCGGATTCGAGCAAGACCTACATGGTCGGCAACGTACCGCCCGCCGCGCGACGGCTGGTGCGGGTGGCGCAGGAGGCGATGTGGAAGGGCATCGGCCAGGTGCGGCCCGGCGCGCATCTGGGCGACATCGGCGCCGCGATCGAGCGGCACGCCAAGAAGCACGGCTATTCGGTGGTCCGCGAATATTGCGGCCACGGCATCGGCCGCGAGATGCACGAGGATCCGCAGATCCTCAATTTCGGGCGGCCGGGCACAGGGATGAAGCTGCGCGAAGGCATGGTGTTCACCGTCGAACCGATGATCAACCAGGGCACGCGCAAGGTGACCACCGAGGATGACGGCTGGACGGTGGTGACCAACGACCGCAAGCTCTCCGCGCAGTTCGAGCATACGGTGGCGGTGACCGCAGACGGCGTCGAGGTGCTGACGCTGCGGCAGGACGAGACGCTGGTAGCGGGCGCCAGGGCCTGATTTCCTCCCCTCCCTTTCCGAATCCTCTCCCGCAAGGGGGAGGTGTCAGGCGCCGGCAAGGGAGCATTTAAGTGCCCCCGGCCCCGCTTGCCTCCCCTGCGGTCCTGCCCGACAAGGGGGCATGACCGCAGGCGAGACGCATAGGGCGATCGAAGCGACCTTCCGCATCGAGCGGGCGAGGCTCATCGCCGGGCTGGCGCGGATGGTGCGCGATATCGACCGGGCGGAGGAGCTGGCGCAGGACGCGCTGGTCGTCGCGCTTTCCGAATGGCCGCGGACCGGCATCCCCGCCAATCCCGGCGCGTGGCTGATGACCGCCGCCAGGCGCAAGGCGATCGACGCGATCCGTCGCGACCAGATGCGCACCCGCAAGCACGCGGAGATCGCACGCGAGCTCGACGACACGCACGACGGTGAGGCCGAAGCGATCGCGGCGTGCGGCAAGGACGATCCCGGCGACGAACTGCTCGGCCTGATCTTCACGGCCTGCCACCCGATGCTTTCGGCCGAGGCCAGGGCCGCGCTGACGCTGCGCGTCGTCGGGGGGCTGACGACCGACGAAATCGCGCGCGCCTTCCTGTCGAACGAAGCGACGATCGCGCAGCGCATCGTGCGCGCCAAGAAGGCAATCGCGAAGGCGGGTCTCGCCTTCGAGGTCCCGCGCGGCGCCGAGCGGGCGGCGCGGCTCGGATCGGTGCTGGAAGTCCTCTATCTGATCTTCAACGAAGGCTATGCGGCAACGGCAGGCGACGCACTGGTCCGGCCGGCGCTGGCGCAGGAGGCGCTGCGGCTGGGCCGCATCCTCGCGGGATTGATGCCCGGGGACGCCGAAGTGCTCGGGCTCCTTGCGCTGATGGAGATCCAGGCGTCACGGTTGCCGGCGCGCACCGGCACCGACGGCGCGTTGGTTCCGCTGGCCGAGCAGAACCGCGCGCGCTGGGACCGGCTGCTGATCCGCCGCGGTCTCGACGCGCTGGCCCGCGCCGAGGCGCTGGGCGGCGACGGCCCCTATGTGCTGCAGGCAGCGCTCGCCGCCTGCCATGCGCGCGCGCCGAGCGCGACCGACACCAACTGGTCGCAGATCGCAGCGCTCTACGACCGGCTGCGCATCGCGATGCCCTCCCCGGTCGTCGAGCTCAACCGCGCCGTCGCGCACAGCATGGCCTTCGGCCCCGACGCCGGGCTTCGCCTGCTGGATGCGATCGCCGACGCGGCCGCGCTGCGCGGCTATGCGCCGCTACCGGCCGCGCGCGGCGATTTCCTGTTCCGCGCCGGCCGCCTGGCCGAGGCGCGCCCCGAGTTCGAGGCCGCCGCGAGGCTCACCCGCAACGCACGCGAGGCGGCTTTCCTGAAGGCGCGTGCGGAGGCCTGCAGCGGGTAACGAAAAGGAGGATTCGGTATGGACCAGTTCACCGGCGGATGCCTGTGCGGCGACGTCCGGATCGTCGCGACGGGACGGCCCTATCGGGTGGGGCTCTGCCATTGCCTCGATTGCCGCAAGCATCATGGCGCATTGTTCTTCGCCGCCGCGATCTTCCCGCAGGACGCGGTGACGATCGAGGGCGAGACGCGGGACTATGCCGGGCGGCACTTCTGCCCGCGCTGCGGATCGTCGCTGTTCGCGGGCTTCGGCGACGAGGTGGAAGTGCATTTGGGGACGCTCGATGCGCCCGACCAGTTCACGCCAACCTATGAATGCTGGACCGTGCGGCGCGAGAAATGGCTGCCGCCGTTTGCGCTTGCGCATCGGTATGAGCGTGATCGCGAGGGCAAAGGGCGGTTCGAGGATTAGGGTCGGTCAGGATCCTAAGGGCCACATGCGCACTCAGCGCCTGGTGTCGACCGCGATCCAGTTGGTCTCCCAGGTCGCCCCGCCGTCGGCCGAAAACGCCTGTTCGAAGCGCGCGGAGTTCGGCGTGACGTTCGAGATCACGAAGCGCACGAGAACGGTGCGGTCGTTGACAGTGTCCACCCCATAGAAGGTACCCCTGCCCGTCTCGTCGAAGGCGCCGGTGACGGGAGGCGTGAGAAGGCCGCTACGAACGCTTGCGAAGTTGAGCGTCCATTGGCGCGCCTTCGGATTGTAGAGCCGAAGCGATACGCCCTCGATCCGTCCGGAGGCACCTTCGACCGAAAGCTCGACGACGTTTGCCCGGCCGTCCAGCAGCGGGCGCACATTGCTCAGGCCGCGATATTCGACCCAGCGGTTCGATCCCGTCAGCGGTTCGGGCAAGTATCGCAGCTGCGTGGTCCAGCTTCCGACTTCCCAGTCGAAATCGTGGCTGCCGTCGCGCAATTGCGGGGCCGCCGCCGACGCGGCTTGCGGACCGGCGCGGGCGGGGCCGACGGCGGCGAGAGCAGTCAGTGCGAGTACGAATGCCGTGCGGGACGGGATCATCATTCGGCGTGCCTTTCAAAAGGACAGGAGGCGTTCATAACATCGCGGTTCCGTCATGTCCGCGAGGGAAACGCCCGCCGCCGCCGCGCCCATGACTTTGCGCCCCAAGGCTGCCCTTACGCGAGCGCGATGCCGAAGTGCCGGTGCAGTTCCATCTGGCCGACCGGCGTGATCGCGACGGCGCGGCCGGTGCGGGGCTGGCGAATCCAGCCCTTGGCGGCGAAGGCGGCATAGAGGCCGCGGCCGACGGCGCCAGCGAGATGCGGGCGGCGTTCGCTCCAGTCGAGGCAGGGACGGCAGAAGGCAGCGCCTTCCCTTCCCGCATCGAACTCGACCCCTAGCGTGGCGAGGAAGTCGAGCCCGGGTTCGGTGATCACGCCGCCGTCAGGGCCGAAGCGGAGATGGCCGCGGGCCTCGAGCGCATCGGCGATGCCGACGGCGACTTCGCCCGCGAGGTGATCGTAGCAGCGGCGCGCGCGGCGCAGCGCCGGGTCGCGCGGACCGGTACGGATCGGCTTGCATGTCGCGTTGGCGAGGTCGGTGCTGAGCGCCATCAGCCCTTCGAGCGTCGCTGCGACCGGGGCGCCGGCGATGCGGTAGTAGCGATGCCGCCCCTGCCGCTCTACCGCGAGCAGCCCGGCGTCGAGCAGGCGGCCGAGGTGCCCACTCGCAGTGGGCGGGGCGACACCCGCCGCTTCGGCCAGTTCGCCGGCGGTGAGCGCGCGGCCATCCATCAGGCTCACCAGTATCGCGGCGCGCGCGGGGTCGCCGATCAGGGCGGCGATGCTGGCGAGCGAAGCGACGTTGGTCATGATGGTTTCCTAAGGCCTGCCGGCGTTCGGTTCGAGAGGATTAGGATTGGGGCAAAGCCGATGTTTCGGGATCGGCCGAAGCGTTGCGGGTGCCGGCGGGCTTATCGGAGGCGACGAGGAGAACGCCATGATTGCCTGTTTCATCCGCTACGAGCTCGACCCGTACAAGCTCGCCGCCTTCGACGACTATGCGCGCAACTGGGGGCAGGCCATCCCGCGGTGCGGGGCCGATCTGATCGGCTATTTCGCGCCGCACGAAGGCTCCGCCACCACGGCCTACGGCGTCTATACGGTGGAAAGCCTCGCCGCCTACGAAGCCTATCGCGCGCGGCTGCGCGACGACCCGCTGGGGCGCGAGAACTATGCGTTTGCGCAGCGCGAGCGCTTCATACGGCGCGAGGATCGGCTGTTCCTGCGCCTTGCCTCCGCGCCGCACGCGCCGCGGGTGCGGCCGTGATCGCCGTGCTGTTCGAGGCCTGGCCGGCCGAGGGGGAGCAGGCGCGCTATCTCGATCTCGCGGCGGCGCTGCGGCCGGAGCTGGACGCGATCGACGGCTTCGTCTCGATCGAACGGTTCGAGAGCCTGGCCGAGCCGGGCAAGCTGCTCTCGCTCTCCTTCTGGCGCGACGAGGCGGCAGTGGCGGCGTGGCGGAACACGCCCGCGCACCGCGCCACGCAGGCGACGGGGCGTGGCGGCGTGTTCCGCGACTATCGGCTGCGCATTGCCGAAGTGGTGCGCGACTATGGAATGACCGACCGGGCGCAGGCGCCGGCGGACAGCCGCGCGGCGCATGCCCCTCAGCCGCGGTAGCGAAGCGCCTCGACGATGAGGGCGAAGGCCGGCGTGGGCTGGCGGCGGCTGGGGTAATAGAGGTGGTAGCCGGGGAAGGACGGAGACCGTTCGGTCAGCACCGCCTCCAGCGCGCCGCTCTCGAGGTGCGGAGCGGTCATCGACAGCGGCAGATAGGCGATACCGAAGCCGTCGAGCGCGGCCTCGAGGATCGGCAGGATCGAGGAGAAGACGAGTTGCCCCTCGACGCGCACGCGCAGCTCGCGCCCGTCCTGCTCGAACTCCCAGGCGTAGAGACCGCCATAGGTGGGCAGCCGCAGGTTGATGCAGCGGTGCTGCGTCAGCTCCTCGAGCGTCTGCGGCCGGCCGTGCGCCGCGAAATAGCCGGGTGACGCGACCGCGAGCATGCGCGCCTCGGGGCCGATCGGGACCGAGATCATGTCGCGCGCGACGATCTCGCCGAAGCGCACGCCGGCGTCGAACCGCTCGGCGACGATGTCGGTCAGCGTATAGTCGGTGACGACCTCGACATGGATGTCGGGATGGTCGGCCAGCACGCGGCGGAGCGCGGGCCAGAGCACGCTCGCCATCGAATTCTCGTCGGCGCTAATCCGCACCGTGCCCGCGGGCTTGTCGCGCAGCGCGCTGAGCCCCGCCACCTCCGCCTCGATCTCGTCGAGGCGCGGACCGACGGAGAGCAGCAGCCGCTCGCCCGCCTCGGTGGGCGTGACGCTGCGCGTGGTCCGGTTGAGCAGCCGAAGGCCCAGCCGCTCCTCGAGCGCGCGCATGCCGTGGCTGAGCGCGGAGGGCGTGACGCCGAGCTGGGCAGCCGCCC
>DATLJJ010000408.1:0-5251 GCA_035538975.1 Sphingomonas sp.
CGATGTGTTGACCAGGAACTTCTGCAGATAGATCGAATAGGCATAGAAGGCGAGCGTACCCCCCGCGGTGAGCAGCATCACCACCGCCGCCTCGCGCGGATGTTCGGTGAACAGCGCCCAGAAGCTCGATCGACCGCCCGACGCCCGCGCATTGTGGAAGCTCTCGGTCTCCGCCAACCGGCGCCGCAGCCAGAAGACGATCACCGCCAGCACGCCGCCGATCCCGAACGGAATGCGCCACCCCCAGGCCTCCAGCGCAGCCTCGCTCATCGCCGATTGCAGCACGAGCAGCACCAGCAGCGCGACGAGCTGGCCCGAGATCAGCGTCACATATTGGAAGCTCGAGAAGAAGCCGCGGTGCCGCTTGCCCGCCATCTCGGAGAGATAGGTGGCGCTCGCGCCATATTCGCCGCCCACCGACAATCCCTGCATCAGCCGCGCGAGCACCAGCAGCGCGGGCGCCGCCACGCCGATCGTCGCATAGCCGGGCGTGACGGCGATCAGCAGCGAGCCCGCGCACATGAGCGAGACCGACAGCGTCAGCCCCGCCTTGCGGCCGTAGCGGTCGCCATAGACGCCCATCAGCCATCCGCCGATCGGCCGCATCAGGAAGCCGACCGCGAAGACGGCGGCGGTGTTCAGCAATTGGGTGGTCTGGTCGCCCTTGGGGAAGAAGTGCGGCGCGAAATAGAGCGTGAAGGCCGCATAGGCATACCAGTCGTACCATTCGACGAGATTGCCGGCCGAGCCGCCGAGGATGGAGCGAAGGCGGTGGCCCGGGGCCGGGGACTGCGATGTCATGGGCGCACTATAGCGACGCCCCGCGTGCCGGGAAGTGGCCGGGCCAGCCGCTTCGTTTCGGCAGCGGGTCGTCCGGCCGGCGCAGGGGCGTGCCGTCCGTTCCGGGGAGATCGGCTAGCGCGCGAGGCCGATCACGGCCGTGGCGGTGTAGCCCGCGGCCACGCTGCCGCTCATTGCGGGGGTCTGCTGCGCCACCTGCGCGCTGCTGTTGTCGCCGAACACATTGTCGCCGGTGAGCGACACCCCGGCCAGGTTGCGCACGCTCGAGCTGTAGGTGCTCGAGCCGTTGTAGACCTCGGTGCAGGTCGCAGCCGGCATCGCGAGCTGCGAGACAAGCGCGGCATAGCGCCCGCTGGTGGCGGTGGTCAGGCTCGAGAACACTTCGAAATGGATGTGCGGCCAGCGCCCGGCGTAGCAGCCGGGGAAGATGGTGGTGAAGGTCACCTGTCCGTTGGCGTCGGTTACGCCAACGCCGCGCAGATAGCTTTCGCCCGGCAGATCGTAGAGCGAATAGCGCCCCGCGCTGTCGCAATGCCAGATGTACACGGCGTATCCCGCAAGCGGCGCGCAACTCGCGTTGACGTTCACCACGGTGAGGGTCAGCGTCACCTGCACGCCCGTGGCGACCGTGGTCGAGGAGCCGATGAAGCTCGGGCGTATGTCGCTTCGCACCACATTGGCCGCGGTCAACGCATTCGACGTCAGGCCGCTCGACGTATTGGTGCCGTCGGCGGGGTAGGGGCCGTTGGTCTCCGAAGGGTCGGCAACACAGCCGCCGATCGGCGTCGGCGTGGCCGTCGCGCCCGGCGTCGGGCTGCTGCTCGCGCTCGGTGTGGGGGTCGGCGTGACGACGGCGCCGGACGTCCCGGTCGTGGTGCCGCTGCCGTCGCAGGCGGCGAGCAGCGCGCCGGTGCCCGCACCGGCAAACCAGCGCAGCGCGCGCCGGCGATTGGCCAAAGCCTCGAACGCTTTCAGGTCATGGGCGAGGCCGAGATCGTGCTCGTCGTGGTGCATCGGGTTCCTTCCTGGCTGTTTCGCCTGGAATGCGTGTGCCGATGCACGGGGGAATTTCACGGTTTGGCGCGATGTTTCGCCATGTTGCGCCACCGGCTATTCCGCAGGCAGCCGGACGCGCACCCTGCCGCCGCCGGCCGGCTTGTTCTCGAGGGTCACTTCGCCGCCATGCGCCTCTGCGATCGAGCGCACGATTGCCAGCCCCAGCCCGGTGCCGCCGGTGGCGCGGCTGCGCGACGCCTCGCCGCGCACGAAAGGGGCGAAGAGCGCATCGGCGCCGATGGCAGGAAAGCCGGGCCCCTGGTCCTCCACCAGCACTTCCACCCACCCGGAACCGGTCGACCAGTGCAGCTGCGCCCGCTCGCCATAGCGGATGGCGTTCTCCGTCAGATTGCCGAACAGCCGCCGCAGCGCCACCGGATCGCCCTCGACGATCACGCGCGGACCCGGCGTGACTTCCACGGGCTTGCCGGCCGCCTGCAGATCCTCGCCCAGGCTCTCGATCAGGCTTCCCAGTTCCAGCCGCGCGTGGCCTACGCCGCCGCGGTCGTCGCGCGTGAAACGCAGCGCCGCCGCGAGCATCGCGCGCATCTCGTCGATGTCGGCATTGGCGCGCTCCCGCTCGCGCTCGGGCAGGTTCTCGACCCAGAAAGCGATGCGCGAGAGCGGGGTGCCAAGGTCGTGCGCGATCGCTGCGAGCATGGCAGTGCGGCTCTCTGCCTGCTGAAGGATGCGTGCCTGCATCGCATCGACTGCCTGCGCGAGCTCGCGCACCTCGCGCGGACCGCCTTGGGGTATGGCGGCACGCGCGCCGGGCCGCGCGCGCGTGGCGGCTTCGGCCAGGTCCCGGATCGGCCGCGAGATCCGGCGCGCGACTGCCCAGGCGAGGAAGGCGAGCAGCGCGAGCGTCGCCAGCATCGATCCCAGCCGGGCGAGATGCCAGGGCGTGAAGGACGGGCGCGGCGCGCTCGACGCGACGATCCAGCCCCCGCCGTCGCGGATCGCGACCGTGAAGCTGCCGCGGATATCCTCGTCGGGATCGCGGACGGGGAATTGATAATAGCCCCGTATCTGTGCCGGATCGGCCGGGACCTGCGCTGCGATCGCTGCGTCGCGTGCAAGCGACGGCCGTTCGTCGGGCCGGCCGAAATCGTCATGGGCCGCGCGCGTGACGGTCAGTCGCCGCGCATAGCCGTCGGGCAGCCGGCCGGTGCGCAGCGCTTCGGCCACGCGTGCGATCGCGACGGGGCCGCCGCCCGGCGGAGGCCCGTTGAACATGATCGCGAATTGCACGGTCGTCGCGATCAGCGCCGCTGCGATCACCAGCAGCACGATCGGTGCGACGATAGAACGCGCGCGGGGCCTCACTTCCGGGTCACTTCGGCGACAAACATATAGCCTTCGTTGCGCACCGTACGGATCAGCTCTTCGCGGCCGGGGCGCGCCAGCTTCTTGCGCAGCCGGCTCATCTGCACGTCTATGGCGCGGTCGAAATGCTCGGCCGCGGGCCCGCGCGAGAGATCGAGCAGCGTGTCGCGCGTGAGCACGCGCCGCGGCCGCTCGATGAGCGCGAGCAGCAGGCGGAACTCGCCGTCGGACAGATTGATGATCACATCCTCGGGATCGTAGAGCGCACGTCCGACGGGATCGAGCCGCCAGCCGGCGAAGTGCAGGTAGGTGCGTGCGGGCATGCCGGCCGGGGAGCGTTCCGTGCGGCTGCGTCGCAACACCGAACGGATCCGTGCGAGCAGCTCGCGGGGATTGGCCGGCTTGGCGACATAATCGTCCGCACCCATCTCGAGCCCGACGATGCGATCGACATCCTCGCCGATCACCGAATGGAGGATCACTGCCGGGCCGGTCTCGCGATCCAGCGCGCGCAGGATGGTGAGCCCGTCCTCGCCGGGCATCATCAGGTCGAGCACGATCAGTGCATATTCGTTCCTTGCCAGCGCCTCGCGCATCTCTGCGCCGCCCGATGCGACGTCGACGACATAACCGTGCCCGGACAGGAATCCGGCGGTCAGCTCGCGGATGCCGGGGTCGTCGTCGACGATCAGGAGGCGCGTTTCTGGCAGGAGGCGGGTTTCCGGCAGGAGGTGGGTCTCTGGGTCCAAGGCCGTGGCAGGAAGCATTGCGCTGTGTTGCCGCGCGAGTCTAACAGCGGCGTTGCGGCATTGTAATGCATTGAAATGTGCATCGGATGGCGCGATTGTGTTGCCGGGCAGCCACACTCGCTTGTTGCTGGCGCCCAGCGAGGTGACCGAAGCGCGATCGACGAGCGGTTGGAGCAACATGAAGCTGAACAGTGTACCCGTATCTGCGCGGGTACCGCGTTCATGTGCGCTTGCGAAAAAACTTGCCACCATAGGCGGAGCGTGCGAACCGGACCGCCACCAAAGCGAACTTGCAGAAACCCCATTGCCAACTGCGGGCGCAGGGCGAGATGAATCAAGGAGTGTCGTTCGTGATCTCTGCAAAACGCGGGTAAAAGTCTAATTCCACCAGCTGCTCTACCGTTGGGATAGGTTCTCCTTTCCTGTCCTGTCCGATAAATTCTTGCCAGATACGAAGCTGGATCAGTCATGAATTTTGTCAAAAATCCGAAAATTGTTGTCGTGGGATTGGGCTATGTTGGATTGCCGCTCGCGATTGCTTTGGCGGAACGGTTCGACGTCATCGGTCTGGATATTGACTCCACCAGGGTGCGCGAACTGCGTGACGGACAGGATCGAACACGCGAAATAACGGCCGAACGGCTGCGCGCCTCGCGCCTCACCTACACCGCCGATGAGGCGGAAGCACGGGGGGCGGACATCTATGTGGTCACGGTGCCAACACCGGTACGCGAAGATAACGAGCCGGATCTGCGGCCCATCATCGCGGCTAGCAATACTGTCGCTCGTCTCATCGATCCTGCGCGGCCGGCGATCGTAGTCTACGAGAGCACCGTCTATCCTGGCGTCACCGAAGACGTCTGCGGTCCGATACTCGAGGGTCAGGGGCTCGTCCGCGGCAGGAATTTCTGGCTTGGATACAGCCCCGAGCGGATCAATCCGGGCGATCGCGAGCACACCGTCGATCGCATCGTCAAGGTTGTCGCGGGCGAGACGCCCCAGGTGACCGATGCGCTGGCGGCGGTCTATTCGGTAATCACGTCCGCGGGCGTGTTCCGCGCCGGTTCGATCAAGGTGGCGGAAGCGGCAAAGGTGATCGAGAACGCACAACGCGACATCAACATCGCCTTCATGAACGAGATCACCCGGATCTTCGCGAAACTGGATCTTTCGGTGTGGGATGTGCTGGATGCCGCCCGGACCAAATGGAATTTCTTGCCGTTTCAGCCCGGGCTGGTCGGAGGCCACTGCATTGGCGTCGACCCGTACTATCTTAGCCATGTTGCTCAGGCGCTCGGTCATCAACCGCACGTCATTCT
>DATLJJ010000409.1:0-13358 GCA_035538975.1 Sphingomonas sp.
CCCTTCTTTCCGCGAAACACACCGTCCTTCCAAAGGACGAGAAGCTGCGCGGAGTAGTTGGCCCGCAAATCGCCTTCGAGGTCACCAGGACAGCGACGGTCGAGGTGATCTTGCAGCACCTCTTCGGGAGTCCGGCACATCGGGCATCTGCGTCTGACTCACCGGGAACGCCGGCATGATCGAGGGGCGCCCGGGCGAGCTGCTTCGCGCCCCGTTTCCCTTGTCCCCTGGCGCGCCGATGCCGTGGATACCCGGTCAGCGGAAATCCCGCGCCCTGACCCTGATGCCCTCGGGCCGCTGGCCCGGCACGATGCCCGATCCAGGGCGCAGATCGGGAATGTAGATGTCACGCGGCGGCTTGAGGGCGCGTTCGGCGGGATCCCTTGGATCGGGTCCCATGCCGTGCCTGACCACATCGGCGCGCGCAACGCGGCAGAGGTCCGCAGCATTGCCGCGATGGCCGACGCTCGCCAGCAGCGGCGTCAGATCGTCGAGGCGGTCGGCGATGACATGGATGACCTCGCCTTCGCGCTGGAGCTTGCCTCTCACGCCCATCATCGAAGCGCCGAGCACGACCCGGCGGTATTTCTCGAAGACACTGGTCCACAGGACGAGATTGGCGATGCCGGTCTCGTCCTCGAGCGTGATGAACATGACGCCCCTGGCGGAGCCGGGCTTCTGTCGGATCAGCACCATGCCGGCGAGATCGATCCAGCGCCCGTCGCGCATGGAGCGCGTGGCGGAGCAGGGGAGAATTTTCCGACCCGCGAGTTCCGCGCGAAGGAAGGAAAGGGGATGGGCGCGCAGCGAAAGCGAAAGGCTGCGATAATCCTCGACGACCTCCTCGCCTTCGCCCATCGGCACGAGCGGCACGTCGGGCTCGCGCGCCTCGCCGGGCCAGGCAGCGTCACGCGCATCGGCTGCGGCGAACAGGGGCAGGGGAGCGTCGGCCAGGCCCTTGACTTGCCAGAGGCCCTGGCGCCGGCCCGAACCGAGCGAGCCGAAACCGTCGGCCTCGCCGATCCGGTTGAGCGCGCCTGCGCCGAGGCGCGCGCGGCGCTGGATTTCCTCGATGGACGAATAGGGCGTGTCGCCGCGTGCCGAGACCAGGGCCGCGGCATCTTCATTGGCGAGACCGCGGACCATCCGCAGCCCCAGCCTCACGGCCCGGAAGGGGCCTTGTGCCTCCTCGAGCGTGCAGTCCCAGCGACTGGCGTTCACGTCGACGGGGCGCACCTCGACGCCGTGAACGCGCGCGTCGCGCACGATCTGGGCAGGCGCGTAGAAGCCCATCGGCTGGGCATTGAGCAGGGCGGCGCAAAAGGCGTCGGGATGATGGCATTTCATCCAGGACGAGGCATAGGCGATCAGCGCGAAGCTCGCGGCATGGCTCTCGGGAAAGCCATAGCTGCCGAAGCCCTCGATCTGCCGGAAGGTCTGCTCGGCGAAAGCCTGGTCGTATCCGCGCGCGACCATGCCATTTATGAGCTTGTCGCGGAAATGGCTGACGCCGCCGGTCAGCTTGAAGGTCGCCATCGCGCGGCGGAGCTGGTCGGCCTCGCTGGCCGAGAAGCCGGCGCATTCGATCGCGACCCGCATTGCCTGCTCCTGGAACAGCGGTACGCCCAGTGTCTTCTCGAGCACGCGGCGCAGCTCCGGCCTGGGATAGGTGACCGGCTCCCTGCCTTCGCGGCGCCTCAGATAGGGATGGACCATGTCGCCCTGGATCGGACCCGGCCGCACGATCGCGACTTCGATGACGAGGTCGTAGAAGGTCCTGGGCTTGATCCTCGGCAGCATCGCCATCTGCGCGCGGCTCTCGATCTGGAAGACGCCGAGCGTATCGGCCTTGCGGATCATCGCATAGGTGGCGGGGTCCTCCGCCGGGATCGTCGCGAGGTCGAGCGTCAACCCCTTGTCGGCCTCGAGGAATTCGAAGGCGCGCCGCATGCAGCTCAGCATGCCGAGCGCCAGCACATCGACCTTCATGAATCCGAGCGCGTCGATATCGTCCTTGTCCCATTCGATGACCTGGCGATCCTCCATCGCGGCGGGCTCGATCGGCACGAGATCGTCCAGCCGGTCGCGGGTCAGCACGAAGCCGCCGGGGTGCTGGGAGAGATGGCGCGGTGTGTCGATCAGCTGGCGCGCGAGCTCGAGCGTGAGGGCGAGGCGCGGGTCGGCGGTATCGAGGTTGAGCTCGCGCGCGTGGCGTTCCTCGACGCCCTCGCGGCTCCAGCCCCAGACCTGGCTTGCGAGCCCCCTGGTCATGTCCTCGGACAGGCCCAGCGCCTTTCCGACCTCGCGCACCGCGCCGCGCGCGCGGTAGCGGCTGACCACCGCAGTGAGCGCGCTGCGCTCGCGGCCATAGGTCTCGTAGATCCACTGGATCACTTCCTCGCGGCGCTCATGCTCGAAATCGACATCGATGTCGGGCGGCTCGCGGCGTTCCGCCGAGACGAAGCGCTCGAACAGCAGTTCCGAGCGCACCGGGTCGATCGACGTGATGCCCAGCACGAAGCATACTGCCGAATTGGCTGCCGAGCCGCGCCCCTGACAGAGGATGCGGCGGCGGCGGGCCTCGGTCACGATCGCATGGACGGTCAGGAAATAGGGAGCATAGCCGAGCCGGTCGATCAGCCGCAGCTCATGGTCGAGCTGGGCGCGCACGCGCGGCGTGACTCCTTGCGGATAGCGTTCGGGCGCCTTTTCCCAGGTGAGCCGCTCGAGCTCCTGTTGCGGCGTGCGGCCGGCAATGCGGATTTCGTCGGGATATTGATATCGCAGCTGCTCGAGATCGAAGCGGCACCGCTCCGCTATCTCCATGCTGCGCGCGACCGGGCTGGTGTCGCCGAGATAGCGGCCAAACAGCCGCTCCATCTCCGCGGGGCGCTTGAGGTGCCGGTCGGCGATACGCTCGCGCGCGCTTCCCAGATCGTCGATCGTGCATTTCTCGCGGATGCAGGTGACCACGTCCTGCAGCAGCCGGCGCTCGGGGCTGTGATAGAGGACGTCCCCGGTCGCCACTGTGGAGACCCCCGCCGCTTGCGCCATGGCCGCGAGGCCCTGCAGCCGCAGCGCGTCACGCGGGCGGCGCCGCAGCGCCAGCGCGAGATAGGAACGATCGCCGAAGATGCGCGCCGTGCGAGCCAGCGCCGCCTGCGTCACCGCATCCACACGGTCCGGCACCAGCATGCCGATGAGGCCCTGGTTCCATTCCTCGACATCGCTCCAGTCGAGATGGCAGGCACCCTTGCCGGCGCGCGCCTTGCCGATCGACAGCAATCGCGTGAGCCGGCCCCAGGCGGCGCGGTCGGTGGGATAGACGAGCAGCGCGGTACCGTCGTCGAGATCGAGCCGGCAGCCGGCGACCAGCCGCACCCCGGTCTTGCGCTGCGCATCCCAGGCGCGGACCATCCCTGCCACCGAATTGCGATCGGCGACGCCGAGCGCGGGAAGACCGAGCAGGGCGGCAGCGGCGAACAGCTCTTCGGGCGAGGAGGCGCCGCGCAGGAAGCTGAAATGCGTCGTCGTCTGCAGTTCGGCATAGGGGATGTCAGCCATATATCGGGGTGCTCCGCGACGGCGCCGGATGGCAAGGCGCCCCTGGCCTCAATGCATCCGACGCGAGAGCGCCTCCTGGTCGGAGGCGCAGGCGGACAGGCGCCCGCTTCGGGTGATTTGCAGTCCCGCGCATGACTCCGGCGACTCGGTTGAGAGGCTGTTGTAGAACAAAAATGGAACAAAGTGGAGCGCCGGGTTCGGGGACGCGCGCGCCTGCGGTTCCCCGGCAAGGGCCAGGCCCGGCCGCGGCGGGCAGGTGGCAGTGCGCCGGGATGCCACCGGCAACGGCTTTGACCCATGTTGTTTAATGGCAGGCCCCGAAGCGGTAAAACGGCCTGTCCGCACCTTCACCTGTTGTGGACCAGGTGGCCGGAAGAACGTTACTACGGAAAATGCCCCCGGCTTCCGGTCACCTGCCCCGACCCGGCGTGCCCGCGGACCCTCGTGCGGGGTCTGGCGCATTCGCGGCCAGGGGGCGTGCGGGCGTCGGCCGCACAAGGGGCCAATTCTGGAGGGAACCCACACCGGCGTGTCCCCGGGTCTCCGGCAGGGGAGCAGCAAGCGCCGCCCGGCCGCACGCAGCACCTCCGGCATCGGTGGCAGAGCCTTTCGCCTGGGAGGATCGACGTACCTCCACGGCGCGTTCTGGCCTTGAGGAGAATCCACATGACCAGCTCCAGGCTCGAAGAGGCAATCGAGCGCGATCCCGTTCGACGCGCCAATCCCTTCGATACGGCGACCGGCTATTCGGGACAGGAATATCACCGCGACCGCGAGGCCGAACTGGCGCGGCAGGACCCGCCGGGCGGCACGCCGTCAGCGCCGGCGCCGCAGCCCCGCGGAGCCGATATCCCGCCCGAGAATGGCCGTCGCCCCTTTGTCGATCCCGCCACCGGCGCGGTCCATGGCTCGGGCTCGGGTGCCGGCGGCGGCAACCCCGGCGAGGATTTCGACAGCGATCCCGATGGGGGGAGCGGCTATGCGCAGACCGGCGCACGGGGCGAGGCGCGCGTGACCGGCGAGGCGAGCGAAAGCGGGAAGGACCCGCAGGACGGGGCCCCGGGCGGGGGCAGGCCCTGATCCGTCCTGGCCCGCGCCCGACCCGGCTGCCTCAGGCAAAGGCACCGTGGAGGTACCAGGCCATGGAACCGGTGGCGGCATGCTCGCCGTCGCCCTGGCGGAAGAGCCAGTAGCGGCCGCCGCCCTCCACCTCGACCTGGAAATAGTCGCGCACCGACCAGGGCCGGCGGGCTTCCTCGCCACCCTCGCGCCACCATTCGCCGTGGAGGCGCTCCGGGCCATCGGCCTGGAGGACGCGGTAACGCCTGCGCCGCCAGACGAACATCGCCGGCGGATGATCGGGAAGCATGGCCGTCACCTGGATCGGCTGGGGCGGGTCGATCAGCCGGGCGGGGCGTGGCAGATCCTCGTCCCAGCGGGCCATGCCCGGTGCGGCGAGCGCGCCGGTCGCGCCGACCGAGCGCTCGGGCATGCCGCCGGGGCGCGGCGCGGCGCGGTAGAGGCTCTTCTGCCCGAAGCGGTTGGCGAGCGCATCGACCAGCGCGCCGAGATCGACGTTGCGCGCGGCGCCCGGGGCCAGGTCCTGCTGCCGGGTGCGGAGCGGTTCGGTGAGCGAGGCGACGAGGGTCATCGCCTCGATGCCGAGCCCGGGCTCGATCTCGCCGATGCGCGCGCCGAGGAGGCGCACAAGATGCGCCGGATCGCGGTTCGGCGCGGCGGTACCGATGCGGATCGCCTGCACCCGCGCGTCGACACGCCGGAAGTGACAGTCGAGCCGGCGCGCGCCGCGCGCCTGCTGCGCGAGCTGGCCGGCGAGATCGTCCACCAGATCGCCGATCACCTGCGCCAGCGCCTCGCGCGTCACGACCGGCTCGAGCAGGTCGCGCCGCGCGCGCGGGACATGCGCGGCGACCACCGGCTCGAGCGGCTCGGGAGCATGGCCGAGCGCCTGGTCGAGCCGCAGGTGAAGCATGCGGCCGAAGCGGCGCGCAAGGGGGCCGCGCGGGGCCTGCAGCAGTTGTTCGACCGATACGAAGCCGAGCTTGCGCAGGCCATCGACGACAGGGAAATCGAGCCTGAGGCTCGCAATCGGCAGGAGCGCCATCGCCCCGGCGCTTTTGCCCGGCGCAATCGTGACCGGCCGGCCCGCCGGCACATGGCGCGCGACGGCGTGTGCGCAGCCGGGCGTGTCCGCGACGGCGATCTGCAGCGCATGGCCGGCCCTGGCGATGCGGCGGTGCAGGTCGCGCAGGAGCGCGCGCTCGCTTCCGAACAGCGGCGCGCATCCGCTGATGTCGATCCACAGGCCCTGCGGCGGATCGATCGCGACAAAGGGCGAATAGCGCCCGCACCATAGTGCCAGGCGCCGCAGCGCAGCGAGATCGCCCTCGGAATCGGCGTCGGTGACGACCAGCCCCGGCACGAGGCTGCGCGCCTTTGTGACGGTCATGCCCGCGCGGATGCCGGCCGCGTCCGCTGCAGCGTCGGTCGCGGCGATCACCCTGCGCTCGTGGTCGCGAAGCGCAGTCGCGAGCGGCGTGTCGGGGGCGGGGACCGCCTCAGCCAGCCCGGCGCCGCTCCTGCGCCGCAGCCGGTCGGTCGGCCAGTGCGGCAGGTAGAGCGAGACGACCCTGCGCATCGCAGGCCTCCATGATCCAGGATTTGGGTTCGGCTCCGCGCACGCGCTCGAGGCGTATTTCCCAGCGCGGGCGGCCGAGGCCGGGAATGCCGAGCGGCGCGCTCGGCGCGGCGAGCACGCGCCAGCGCGTCGCCGCGGCAGTGCCTTCGGCCTGTCGCTCGAGCGCGGATGCACGGCGGAACACGAAGGCGGGCACGCCCGAGCGCTCGGCGGCGAGTTGAAGCCGTTTGGACGCAGTGGTCGACAGCTTCGCGACTTCGCCGACCACTCCGGCAAGCCCGGCGTGGCGCAGGCACTCCTCCATCGCGAGCAGCACATTGGTGTCGCTGCCCGCCTCGACATGGATCACCCGGTCGGGCGAAAGCCCCGCAAGATCGAGCGCGGGCGCGAACAGGTCGCGCCAGCGCAGGCACCAGAACACCGCTCCCTCGAGGCGGGCGAGAATACCGGCGAGGAATATGGTGGCTGCGGCGTCGTCGCACAGCGCCGCGCTGCCGGCGACTTCGTGGAGCGCGGCACCGGCAAGGCCGCCGCCTGGCAGATGGTCGTCGAGGGCCGGCAGGCCGAAAGGGAGGGCATGGCGCGGCGCGGCGCTG
This sequence comes from Sphingomonas sp., assembly GCA_035538975.1. Lineage (GTDB taxonomy): Bacteria > Pseudomonadota > Alphaproteobacteria > Sphingomonadales > Sphingomonadaceae > Sphingomonas. Next base: position 6,820 of record DATLJJ010000409.1, read on the forward strand.
CCTTCGATGGCAGCGATGCGCGCGCGCAGCGCGGCGATGGCGGCGGGATGCCTCATGCGGGTCAAGACTCGGGAAAGGTTGATTCGTTCCTTTTTTGTTCCTTGTGGCGCGCGCGAGTCAATCCGGGCGGTTCCGCAGGCGTGTGGAAGACGGGGATGTTTCGAGGGCGTCGCCACTGCCGCAAGGCGTAGCCCCCTGCTGCCGCTGCGCCGGCCCTGCTAGAATCGCAGGGAGCCATAATGCCGCCCCGAGCGGCAAGGCATCAAAGGCGCGGGATCGCCTGTCCGGTCAGCCCGGCGACCGCCGAGCCCAGCAAGGGCAGGGCGGCCATCGCCACTCCGGCGGCCAGAACCAGCGCCACGGCGACCAGCGCGAGGCCCGGCCGGCCCCGCTCGTTGAACGACTTCACAATTTCGACCAGTGCTTGCCAGCGGTTCATGCCGGGACCTCCATCGATGCGCCCGATCCTCTCCGCGAGGCGGGCGTCTTCAGGCCTTCCGAATGGGCCTTGTGCTGATCTTCTGGTCTCAGGCGAAATCCTATTTTGCAAGCGCTTTCGGGAACAAATGTGGAACATGTCCGGGTCGTCGCGACCGATCGCATCCTTCCTGTCGCGTGCGCGACAGGAAGGATGCGGTGCTGGCAGAGGTCCGGCATTTCGCGGGCTCGATCGCGCGTGAAGCCTTGCCGTACATCCTGCCGGACCCGGGATGCCGGTAAGCCCGGACGCGCGCGGTCGCGATGGTCCCCGGGCAAGCTCCTGCTGCCCGGGGTCCCTTGTCAGCCACCCGTCCGGTTGGCCTCGCGTTCGAAATAGGAACGCACGTCATTGGCCTGGTTGCCGACGGCGCTGATTGCCTCTGCCAGCTGCTCGCGGGTGACGCCGAGCTCTCCGGTCCAGTAGCGGACCTCATGCTCCTGCTCGAGGGCGATGCGGGTGCGGTCCTGGCCGCTGCGAAGCGCGGGATTGTCTACCATTTGTCACTCTCCTTCGTCCGACGCGCAACTCGCGGACAAGGAGTTTGGATGCCTGGGCTGCGACATTGTCGATCAGCTGAATCGCGCTGTCGGCGAGCGGCGGATCAGCAGGCAAGTACACACCTGCTCGCAATCGGCTGATGGTGAGGAACCCATGTCCCGCGCCGATGTGCCGGCGACGACCCCGATCTGCTGCAGCAGCAGATGCGCGCGGGGGCGATCAGCGATCCGGATCATGCGAGGGCGCGAAGCTGCAAGGACGCCTCACTCGCACCCGATGCCGTCGCCGTCGCGATCGAGCCTGCGCGAATAGCCAGGCTGGCCGGCATGGACCGGCGCCGCTCCGGCGGCCCGGGCAGCGGAACAATTGCGATAATAGACTACGCCGCCCTCGCCGTCGGCTGCGACACCATCGCGCGACGGCGCGGGCGCGGCACCGAGGGCAGCGCGAGGCTCGGGGCCAGGCTGCTGCGCATCCAGCGCGCCAGCGGCCTCGATGCGGGGTTGCGGCAATGCGGCGAGAGGCCGGGTTTCTGCCTGCGCCGGTGGCGGCGCGGCGTCGTTGCCGGTTGCGGGTCCGCTGTTGCGTCCGAGCAGGAACATGATCGCGCCCGCGGCGACAACCGCTCCCCACCCAGGCTTGCGCTTCACGAGCTTCCTCCCCTCAAGACGGGGACCATGCCCGGCCGATGGTAAAATCCCGGTGAAACGCCCGCGGTCAGGGGTGCCCTGCACCTGCGTCTCCGGCGGGGCAGCCTGGTCCCATTGTGCGCGCGACGCCATCGCGATAGCTCCATTCCGGACAGACTTTTGCTTGCACGGCTTGCAAACTTCGCCCGGCTCCGTAGCATCTGCATTGCGCTGCACGCATGTGGCGCCGAGGCGTGAGAACCTCGTCCGGGAGCGACCGATAGCCGGGCCGATCATCAAAGGCCGGGTGGCCTACGCGCATGTCCAAGCCGCACGCGGCCAAAGGCGTGGGCGCATGTACTTCCCAGACATGTTCTCATCACCCGGCTCGGCCGGTCTGCCTCGAAAGGGAGAGGCGGACCTATGCGTTGGTCGTTGGGAGCGAAGCGGTCAGAAAGCCGATGCCGCCGGGGTGCGGCATGAGCGGCCGGCCGGCGCCACGCCGCGATGATGCGCCGGCTGCGGCCCGTGAGGATCTGCCCTCGGGCGATGTCTCGGCATTGTACCGTGCGGAAGGTCCCCGGCTGCTGCGCTTCTTCCGGCGGCGCGTCGGCTCCGGCGAGGAGGCAGCCGACCTGGTGCAGGAATCCTTTTCGCGGCTGTTGCGCCTCGACGGGCTGTCGGCGCTGGTGCGGCCGGAGGCCTATCTGCGGCGCATCGGCCAGAACCTGCTGCGCGATCGCGCGAAGTTCGCGGTGCGGCGCTCCGAGGCGCTGCACATGTCTGCGGACGATGCGGATCTTGCCGGAACGGACCAGAACCGGCTGCTCGAGACGCGCGACCTGCTTGACCGGATCGAACGCGCCGTGCTGGAACTCCCGCGGGAAACGCGGGAGGTTTTCATGTCCAGTCGCGTTGATGGGCTGTCCTATGGCGAAATCGCCGAGCGCACGGGTCTGAGCATCAAGCAGGTCGAGAAGCGCCTCGCGCAGTCGGTTCGCGAACTCGATCGCCTCTTCGGCCCGTTGTGATGGACCATGACGCCGATGAGGCGCTGCGCGACGCAGCAGCCAGCTGGTTTGCGCGCATGCAGGGGCCCGATGCCGACAAGTCGCGTGCGGCGTTCGAGCGCTGGCTGGCCGAGAGCCCCCGCCATCGCCGCGCCTGGGACCGCATGGCCGCCAGCTGGGAGCGGGGCCGCCTGATCGCCGATACGCCCACCGGCCGGGCATGGCAGGGGCTGCCGCCCCGGGACCGGGCCCGGCCCCGCCGCGCCACCTGGGGCTATGCGATTGCCGCGAGCCTTTTGGTCATTCTGGCCGTGGGGCTGCTGCTCGCGCACGGGACGCCGGGCCGAGCGCCGCAGGTTGCGCAGCAGGCGCTCGTCTCCCCCCTCGGCATCCGCAAGGTCCGCCTCGAGGACGGGTCGACGGTCACGCTCGATGCCGGCGCGCGCCTCATGCTGCACTATACCGCCGGCGAGCGCCGCGTCGCGCTGGAGGCGGGCAGGGCCCGCTTCGAGGTGGCGCATGATGCGGCGCGGCCCTTCATCGTCGTTGCCATGGAGCGCGAGGTCGTCGCGACCGGCACCGTCTTCGACGTGAGCATCGAGCAGGGAAAGCTGTCGGTTGCGCTGCTGCGCGGCGGCGTGGACGTTCAGCTGGCGCGCAGCAACGCGCCGCGCGCCGTGCTCGCGCATCTGGTGCCCGGCGAGACGCTGCAGATCGCCTCCGGCGACGCGGTGCCGAAGCCGGGGGTCCTGAGCGAGGCCGCGAAAGCCTGGCCGAGCGGCATGGTCGAGTTCGACGGCACGCCGCTGCGCGACGTGATCGCCACGGCCAACCTCCATTCCACCCGGCGGCTGGCGCTCGCCGATCCGGCGCTGGGCGACCTGCGCGTGACGGGAGCGTATCGCCTCGGCGATCCGGATGCGCTGGCGGCAGGTCTTGCCGCCGCCTTCGGCCTGCGCGTTGCGCGGCGCAGCGATGGTGCCGTCCTGCTCGCGCGTTGAAGCGCCGGTGTCGCTGCCGGACGCCGGTCCCGGGTCCGGTTTGAAGCTCAGGCGAGGACAATCCTCTCGCCTGTCCGGACGGCGTCGAGGCCCAGCCATTGCGCGAGCCGGTCGAGTTCCACCGCAAGCCTGTCCATCGTGTCGGCGGGCGCGCCGGGCTCGAGCGTGACGCGCCGTGCCAGAAGGACCCCGGCCTGACGATCGGCCTTGAGATCGACTCTCGCGACGAGCGCCTCGTCGAGGAGGAAGGGCAGAACGTAATAGCCATGGGTGCGCTTCCCGGGCGGCACATAGATTTCGATCCGGTAGCGGAAGCCGAACAGGCGTTCGGCGCGGCTGCGCTCCCAGACCAGAGGGTCGAACGGGGCGAGCAGCGATGCCGCGCGCACCTGCCGCGGCGCCCGGGCGTCACGGTGCATCCACGCCTTCTGCTTCCAGCCCTCGACGCGCACCGGCACGAGATTGCCCTCTTCGGCCCCGGCGGCGATGGCATGATCCGCTTCTTCGGGCTTCAGGCGAAAATAGTCGCGCAGGTCCGCTGCAGTCGCGACGCCAAGTGCCCGTGCGCTGCGCTCGATCAATGCGCGCTGCGCGCCTGGCGCATCGGGGGTGGGCAGGTCGAGGATGGCCCCCGGCAACACGCGTTCGGGCAGGTCATAGACCCGTGCGAAGCTTGCCCGGCGCGTGGCCGTGGTGATCCTGCCCGACCAGAACAGCCATTCGAGCGCGTGCTTGGTGTGGCTCCAGTCCCACCAGCCGCTCCTGCTCGAGCCATTTTCGAAATCCGAGGCAGCCATCGGCCCCTCGGCCGCAATGCGCTCGAGCACCGCCTGTGCCTCGGCGCGTCGCTCGGCGGCAAAGCGCCGTAGGCCCTGGTAGCCGATCTCGCCGCGTTCGGCGCGTGCCATCCGCCACCGGAGAAGGGGGTGGAGGTCGAGCGGAAGCAGCGAGGCTTCGTGCGCCCAATATTCGAACGCGCGCCGCTTGCGCCTCGGCCCCCATGCATCGCCCTCGAGCAGCGCGCGATCATAGCTGCCAAGCCGCGAGAAGGCAGGAAGATAGTGCGCCCGGGTCAGCACGTTGACGCTGTCGATCTGGAAAAGCCCGAGGCGATCGAGGGTCCTGCGCAGATGTACGGCCGACGGTCGTTCTGGACGCCGGTGGCCAAACCCCTGCGCCGCGAGCGCGATCCGCCGCGCGTCCTTGAGTGAGAGGGCGATTGTCACGGTCGTTGCCTGGGCGCCGGGGACAGGGACCGTCAAGCCGCAATCGGCGGCTGTCGCGAGCGCTTAGGCGTCGTCCGGAAGGAGCCGCAAGGCTCCGATGCCCGGGCCATCTCCTCGTGATCGGTCACAGTCCCGGCCCCGCTCGTGCGCGCCGGTCGACGGCTGCGCCGTCAAACGCCAGGGCGCCGTCGCTGCGGGCGTGTGACGCGTGCTGGCCCCCGGCAGCTGTGATTTTTTGCCGCTTTCGGGGGGAATCCCCTCCGTTGTCGTCAAGCACCCTGTCGAGACCGCCGGAAGGGCGGCGTGATGGGGAGATGGAATGCATATCCGAACGCTCAAGACGTGCCTGCTGGCCGGTGCAGCCGCGGTGCTGTGCGCCGGCCAGCAGGCGGATGCCCGCTTGCAGCCGGCCGCCTATGACTTGCCGGCGCAGCCGCTCGGCGACGCGCTGCGCGCCGTGGCGCGCCGCTCCGGCCAGTCGATCCTCGTGCCGAGCGACCTGGTGGCGGGCAGGCGCGCGCCCGCGCTCAGGGGCGACTATTCCCCCGAGGCCGCTCTGGCCCTGCTCCTGGCCGGGAGCGGCCTCATCGCCCGCCGGGTCGGTGACGCGCTGGTGATCCAGCGCGATGCTGTCGAAGGCGCGCAAGACGCCCAGGGCAGCGGGGAGGGTGCCGGTGACGATGTGCTGCTCGTCACCGGCACCCGAATCCGCGGGCGACCGCCCGCCGGATCGTCGGTGACCGTGATCGACCGCGAGGCCGTCGAGCAGAGCGGCTATGCCTCGACCCAGCAACTCCTCCAGGCGCTGCCGCAGAATTTCGGCGGCGGGGCGACCGAGACCAGCTATACGACGGGGCGCAACGGCGCCGACGCCAATGCGACGTTCGGCTCGGGGCTCAATCTGCGCGGTCTGGGGCCGTCCTCGACGCTCGTGCTGCTGAACGGCGAGCGCCCGCCGATGGCCGGGCTTGCCGGCGTTTTCACCGACCTTTCGATGGTGCCGGTGAGCGTGATCGAGCGGATCGAGATACTGCCCGACGGCGCCTCGGCGCTCTACGGCTCCGACGCGGTCGCGGGCGTCGTCAACATCGTGCCGCGCATGCGCTTCAAGGGGCTCGAGGTGCGAGGGAGCCTGGGGCTGGCGGACGGCTATCGCCAGCACCAGGCGGGCGCGATTGCCGGGCTCGCCTGGTCCGGCGGCCATGCCGTGTTCGCCTATGAATATCTCGACCGCGGAGCACTTGCCGCGCGCGAGCGCAGCTGGTTCAGCGAGGATCTCAGGCGCTTCGGGCTGGGCGATTTCCGCTCGGCGCCGGGCATATTGCCGGTGATCAGCGCCGGCGGGCGGAGCTTCGTCGTGCCGGCGGGGCAGGACGGCACGGGCCTGACTCCGGCCGACCTGATCGAGGGGCCGGGCGAGAAGGGCGATGCCTGGGCCGGGGCGGACGCGCTGCCTGCGCAGCGGCGCCACAGTCTGTTCGCGGCGGTCGACGTCGCGCTTGCCGACCGGTTGCACGTCACCGCACAGGGGCTGTTCGGCTGGCGCCATTTCGACGCGAAGAGCCGCGCCTTCACCAATGCAGGCGCGGTCACCGTCCCGGTGACCAATCCCTTCTATGTCGATCCGGTCGGCACGCATCAGCCTGTGCGCGTCGCCTACAGCTTCCTTCGCGAGCTCGGGCCCGAGGGCAGTC
>DATLJJ010000410.1:0-2139 GCA_035538975.1 Sphingomonas sp.
TCGGTCGAGGACCGCTACCGCCAGATCCTGCGCGACAATCGCCCGCGCGATGCGATTGCCGGCCGCACCACCGACGGTCCGCATCTCACCGACCTCCAGGTCGTCTATGCGCCCAAGAGCATGCCGGCGCGCGATGCCTCCACCGGCGAGCAGAAGGCGCTGCTGATCGGCCTCGTGCTGGCGCATGCGACATTGGTGGCGGAAATGACCGGCATCGTGCCGCTGCTGCTTCTCGACGAGGTCGTCGCGCATCTCGATCCGAGCCGCCGTGCCGCGCTGTTCGATGAGCTGAAGAAGCTCGGCGCGCAGGTGTGGCTGACCGGTGCGGACCCTGTCGCCTTCGCCGAGATTGGCGCGGGTGGCGAAGTGTTTGACGTCGAGAGCGGACGAGTCTCGGCCCGCAGATAGGCCCTTGCGTTGAACCCGCTTGTTTACGGCCGCGACTAGCTGCTTGAGGCCGCGAGCAGCGGTCATCGCGCTGGATGTCGGACAGCGCGACATCCTTGGAGCATGAGCATGGCGGCGGTGGGGCGTGGAGCGCAAGCTCCGGCACGATGGCAACTTGTTGCGTGCGGCCTTGCGCTCCTCGCAAGCTGCCTGCTTGCGGCCAGCGCCGGCGCCTTCGTGTCGAATCTGCCGCCGCTGTTTTCGGCCGCGCTCACGCGCGATCCCGATGCCAGGTTGCCCGCGCCGACCCGCTACAGCTATCGAGGGATCCACACCACGGTGATACCCGGCATCGAAGCTCCGCTCCGGACCAGGCTCGAAGCCCGCGTGCCCGCAACGCTCGGTGACGTCCTCGCCTTCTACCGTGCCGAGCTTGGAAAGCTCGGCTGGCAGGAGCAGCAGGACGTCGCATGGGTCGGCACCGATCATGCGCGTCTCGCCTTCGTCTCTCCGATCGGGCCGGCGGCGCTGGAGCTTGCGCGCAAGGACGGCGGCACGGCGGTGCAGCTCGTGCAGAAGAATTCGGAGGTCGCGACGCGCGCGAACGTGCTGCCCGAGCCCGGCCGGGCCAAGCTGGTGTTCAGCAATATCGGCGAAAAGGAAGCCGTGCTCACGATCGACGAACGATCCATCTCGCGCCAGGCCGGCGCCAACGCCGTCGCGCTGGACCTGCCGCCCGGCAGATACGCCTACGGCGTGAGCGTGCCCGGCCGCCCAGCCAGCACGAACATGCTTGACGTCGCAGCCGGCGATACCTGGGAGCTCACGGTCGGGCGCGACGGCGAGCCGTGGCCGCCGCTCCAGCTGTATTGAGCCGCGCTTCTGTCCACGCCCGGCGCTGGCCGGACGCCCCTTTTGAACCTCTCCGGTTCCCGCCGCGACTTCTCGTCTGAGGCCGCGCGCCGCAGCGCCGCAGCCCGCCAATGCGCAGGGCATGACCCGCGCGAACATCCAGGAGTTTCGACGATGCCGATGATCCGGCGCGGGACGCAAGTCCCGGCAAGATGGCTGCTGCTTGCCTGCGGCATTCTCGCGATGGCGGGCGCATCAGGTCCCGCGCGCGGGGCCGACGAAGGCATCGTCGACGTCCATAAGCTGCCGCGGCTCGAAGGCGCAACGGAAGACACTTCGCGCGCCGATCCCCATCGCGTGGTCTATTCCGTACCGACCGCCGTGACCGTTACGTCCGACGCGGCCAGGAAGCTGCTGAGCGCCGAGGGCTGGGTGCCCTATGTCTATCCGCTGGACGAGAAAAGCACATCGCTGAGCTTCAAGAAGGGACGGCAGGGGCTGCGCGTCTCCTTCACGCAGACGCGCGGCCGTCCCGATCAGTCCGCCGTGTCCTATACGCCGAACCGGATCTATTCCAACGTGCCGTTTCCGGACGGTGCGACCGAACTCGTGTTCGACGAGACGCGGCCCTATCTCGGCTGCATCGCGCCCGGCACGCTCGATGCGACAGCGGCCTTCTTCACCAGGGAGATGGCGACAATCGGCTGGCGCAAGCTGACGCTAGAAGCGGCGGCACGCTGGCCGAATGCGGATCTCGGCGAGACAGTGCCGAACGGGGTGCGCGTCTTCTACGAGCATCCCGGCGGCGACACGACGCAATTCTACAAGCAGAAGCCGGTGATGCTGACACTGACGCGGCGCGAGGACGGTCGCACCAATGTCGAAATCCGGGTGGCGCCG
>DATLJJ010000411.1:0-3332 GCA_035538975.1 Sphingomonas sp.
CGCATAGGCTTCGTAGAGCGGCAGCTTCTCGGGCCCGATCGGCCGCCGGAACAGCCGCTGCTGCCACGCCAGATGCCGCTCGATCACCGGCCAGGCCTCTCGCGCCAGTGCCACGTCTCCGGTCCATTCGAGATGGCGCAGCAGCGCGTCGATGAAGACCGTGTTCATGTCGTAATGCGAGCGCGAGAGGTCCCCGTTTGAATGGAGCGCATTCTCGCTCCGCGCGAGGTTAGCGTCCTCGTCCGCCGGCGGGATCGTCGCGGGGATCGGCTCGACATTCTGGTTGGGAAGCCAGCCGCGGATGTTCGCCCCGGCGCGGTCATGCCAGCCCAGTGCATCGAGCGCATAGGGCCCGCGCCAGCCGAGCAGCCGCGTGCGCCAGGCGATGGCGCCGTGCATGATCGATTTCTGCGGCCCGTCCCACACTGCGTCAGCGGCAACGTTGAGAGCTGCCATGGCGGAATTGAGGTACGGGTCGGGCGTGTCGATGCGCACCTGCCCGCGCAGCGCCGCGAAGGCGGCGCGGGTGTCGTCGAAGCGCTTCGCCAGTTCGCCGGGGGCAAACCGGGGGAGGGGGGCTGCATCGGCGACCTTGGCCGTCGGCCCCTTCGTGACTTCGCTGTAATCAGCAAGATCGCGCGGACCCGTATCGCGTCCGGTTACCTGCAACGACAGATAGGCGGGCTTTCCGTCGAGGTTGAGGGTACCCGTAGCGACCGGCCGCGTGCCTGTCGCCGCGGCACCTGAGAAGACCCGCTCGGCGTTCTCCCAGTCGTCCGCAGAGGCGATCGCACCGATCGTCCCGTTGGAGACGGCGCCGCTGATCGTTGCCGGCCTGGCGGCGAGCGTAAAGCCCGCACGATCGGCAGTAATGCGGTTGCCTTCGGCGAATTCCGGCTTGAGCGCGAACCACTGGCTGATCGGCACGGCCTCGGTGCCGATGTCGCCATCGCGCTTTCCGCGCTTGCCGTTCACACCACCATAGGCCCAGCGCAGCGCGGTGCCCCTGGGCGCATCCTTGGCTTCGGCGCGCAGCACCAGCCCTTCGGCATCGCGCCAGGCCAGGACCGCCAGCCGCAGCGTCGCGCCGTCCAGCCGGGGATCGCGGATTTCGTACTGCAGCTCGCCGGGCAAATAGCGCGTGACGATGCTCGCCGCATCGTGGAGCCACCAGCGTGGCTGGCCCGGCCGCTCGACCGCCAGCCGCAGGTTGCCGCCTCGCCCGGGCAGGTAGAGCACGAACTCGGGCTTGTCGCCGCCGTCGACGCGGAAGGCGGTGTTGCCGCCATAGAGCGGCCGGTTGAACCGCTCGACGCCGTTCTCGATAACGAAGCCGCCTTCGCTGTCGGGGCGATAGCGCAGCTTGCCCGCGATCTGCCCCTCGCGATTGGGCTGGAGGCCGCTGGTGGCCGCGAACTGTGCCGCCGCCTCCACGGGGACCAGCATCAGCCACGCCAGCGATGCTGCGGCGAGCGCGCGCGCCTTGCGGTTCGCCATGGTCAGAACGCGAACTTCTGTTCGGTCACGTGCTTTTCCCAAGCCGCGCGCGTCGCGAAGTCGCCGCCGCGGCTCCACGCCGATCCGGTGTAATAAGTGAAGGGCTTGCCCGGCTGGACGCGGACCAGCATCAGGTAATTCTCGGCGTCCTCGGCGAAGCCCACCACCATCGCGGGATCGACCAGCACGGCGATGCCCAGTTCGCCATGCTCCGGATCGGTGGGCTGCCAGTACATCATCCGGCCGTTTGCGGCGTCACGGGTAAGGGCGCCCTTTGCGCCAGCCGGCACCTTGCCGATGCCGATGCCCACGATCAGCGGTTCCTTGCTGTCCGACGCCAGCGTCGAGCGCATCCGCGTGAAGTTGGAGCCGAGCGGAAGCGCGAACTCGCGCTCCTCCCATACCTTGCGCACCACATCGACCGGCCAGGGCTTGTAGGTGACCGAGAAGCGCGCGGTGTCGCCGCCGGTCTCGAGCACCCTATGCTCGGCATAGTTGCGGCTGGTCCACAGCTTGTTGTCGTACCAGATGCCCAGCCCGCCCGCGCCGCGCGTGCGGCCGACGTCGTAGAAGTCGAGCCCTTCGCCGCGATCGACGTGATAGTTGGGGAATTTGAGCTGGCGGTCCATGAACGGCCAGCGCACGCGCTTGGCCCAGACGTCGATGCCTGATCCCGAGGGCGGCTCCTTCGCCTGGAGCGCGGGGCCGTAGATGCGGTGGGCGACGCGGTCATTCTCCCACAGCATGTCGTCGAGCCGGTCGGGCGCGAAGCGGGCCACCGCCTGCGGGCGGAGCTGGTCGCCCGTTGCCGGCGCGATCCGCTCGATCGCCGACGGGCGCCTGGCGGCGGCGGGATCGTACGACAGTGCCGCGGTCGCCTTCATCTCTTCCGCGCGGCGCGCGACTTCCTTCGGCCCGACGACGGTCGCCGGCGGGGGAGGAACGGGCGTGGTTGCCGCGACCCGGGCGGCCGCGTCGGGCGCCGGTTCGGCATGGGGAAGCGCCTTCGTCGGCTGGCCGAGGTCGGCGATCTCGAGCGCGGCGAGGACATAGGCGCCGCTGGCATAGGGGCCGGTTTCCTCCGGCGAGGTGTGGACCGGCTGGTCACCCGTCTTCTGCGCCGCGCCCAGCATCCCGTTCGGCAGCACCTGACGGTTCAGCCCCGCCCAGCCGCGCAGCACGTGCGGAAGATAGGTCTCGCGGTCGAGCAACCCATGGTTGATCCCCCATGCCAGCGCATAGACCAGGAATGCCGAGCCAGAGGTCTCGGGCTCCGGATAGGTCTCCGGGGCGAGCAGGCTCGCCGCCCACAGGCCGTTGGGGCGCTGCAACTCGGCGATGCGGGGCGCCATCGCCTTGAAAGTGTCGATGTAGAAGTCGCGGCCTGCGAAATCGGCAGGCATGGATTCGAGGAAGCGCGCGATCCCACCCATCACCCAGCCGTTGCCGCGCGACCAGTAGATCGGCTTGCCGTTCGCCTCGGTCCGGCCGGCAAAGCGCGCGTCGCGCAGGAAGAGCCGGTCACCGGGCACCCACAGCAGCTTCGCGGTCCGGCGCCATTCCTTGTCGGCTGCCGCCAGATATTTGGGATCGCCGGTGATCGCCGACATGCGCGCGAGGACCGGCGGCGCCATGAACAGCGCGTCGCACCACCACCAGACAAGCGCGGGCGTCTCTTCGCTGCGCGCAAGATGCGGTACCTGCCAGTCGAGCCGCTGCTTTAGCGGCATCAGAACGCCTTCCTGCTGACGGCGCGAATAGAGCTCCTCGTAGAGGTCGCCGATCGCGATATCGTCGGCGTTGAGCATCGTCTTGCCCGAGCGTGCGCCGCGCAG
>DATLJJ010000412.1:0-2744 GCA_035538975.1 Sphingomonas sp.
CACCGGCGTCGCTTCGCTGACGAGCCGGAGCACGCCTGCGGCATCGACCTGTGCGTGCATCGCGGCGCGCGCGCGGCGCTCCATGTCGCCGTGGCGCGCGGCATCCAGCACATCGTGCGCGAACGCCTCGCGCAGCGCATAGGCGACCATCGCGGCGAGCGTGGACTCGAGATAGGTGGCGGGATCGTCGACCACGGTGTGCCACAGCCCCCCGGGATCCTGGGCCGCGGCCAGCGCGTCGGCGAGCGCGACGGTGCGCTGGTGCAGCTCCGCCCAGGCCGGGTGCGAACGCGGGAGCAGCGCAAGCGTGTCCACCAGCCCCATCAGCGCCCAGCCATTGCCGCGCGCCCAGAGCTGGCCGTTGCGGCCAGCGTCGCGCTCGAACCCGTGGTGCAGCAGCCCGCTCTCCGCCTGCAGCGTGCGGGCCGAGCCGAGCAGCTCCTCGACGGCCTGTTCGAAATAGCGGTCCTCGCCCGTCGCCACCGCAAGCGCGGCGAGGAAGGGGCCGTCGATGTCCATGCAATCGACCCAGATCTGCTGCCGCCAGCCCGGCGTATCCGCCCGGTGGAAGCGGATGCCGTTGGGGCCGCGCGGGAACCCGGCGTTGAGCGCGGCGAGCGCGCGGGCGGCATCGACGAAGCGATCGTCACCGGTACGCTTATGCATCGCGAGCAGGATGCGGCCGGGGCCGACATGGTCCTCGTTGCTGCGCGCCACGCCGCGGCCGAGCCATGCGCGCATGAGCCCGTGGACAAAGGCCGAGGGCGCCGGATCGCCGAGCAGGTCGCCCGCGCGCAGCAGCCCGGCGAGCGCGATTTCCTCGCCAAAGCCCCAGACGCGATAGTTCCACCTCATCGCGACATCCGCGGCGGCGCGGACAAGCGCGGTCACAGCCCCTCCCCCAATCGAATTTCGAACAACGCGCCCGACAAGGGCGATGCCGCGAGCGCCGCAGGACTGAGCCGCATCCGCGACGTCGAGACGAGCAGGCGCCCGTCGCGCGCGATGCCGACGCTGCTGACATGTGGTGCCGGCAGGTCGATCTGGCGCAGCGCGGCGCCGTTGCTGCCGATCTCGACCACGCAGCTGCCGCCCCACATCGCGACCCAGAAATGTCCGCGCGCATCGATCGTCATGCCGTCGGGCTTGCCCGGCAGCCCCAGAAAATCGGTGACGATCACGGGTTCGCCCAGCCCGTCGACGACCAGTGGATAGGCCAGCAGCGTGCGGCTCAGCGTGTCGATGACGAACAGGGTGGTGCCGTCGCCGGACAGCTTCATGCCATTGGGCACGCCAAGTCCCCCGGCGACCTGCACCGGCACTGCGTCCGGCCCGGCCGCGCGATAGAGCGACCCGCGCGTCGCGAGCACGCCGCGATGCATCGCGCCGACCCACAGCGTGCCGTCGGCGCCTGCCGTCATGTCGTTGAAGCGGCAACCGGCCGCCACCTTGGCCACCGGGCCGGGTTTCAACGTCCCGTCGTCGCCGATCCGCGCGAAGCGGTCATCGAGGCTGCCGACGAGCCCCTCGCCCTCCAGCGCGGCGAGCGACCAGATCGCGTTATCGACCGGGACGGCTTCGAACCAGTGGCCGTCGGCGCGAAGCAGGCGCCGCTCGACCGGGTCGGTCCACCATATCGCGCCGTTGTGCCACAGCGGTGTCTCGCCGATCTCTGCGCCGGCGCCCGCAAGCACATGAACCGAAGCGTCGTCAGTCATCATTGGCCTCGTGCAGCGCGCGGAAACCGGCAAGACAGGCGCGGCGGCCATCGACGATGCTCGTCGCCGCGCCGAAGCTCTCGATCGCCGCGGCGTACAGTGCGCTCAGCGCCGGGTTGCCGATCAGCACTACGTCCTGGCCGGCGAGCGGCCCGTGCACCGCAACGGCGTCCGCGATCTCGGTACCGATCAGAAGGCCGCGAAGATACGACGCCGCGTCGGCCTTCGCGAGATCGCCGCGCATCACCTGTGCGCGGGCACCGAACAGCAGCGTGCCCAGACTGAGGCGCCCTTCGCGCCCGCGTGCCAGCCCCTTGCGGAATGCATCGCCGTCGCGCGCCTCGCCCTCGACGACCGACGCGAGCAGGCCCTGCGTGGTCAGCCGGTCGTGAAGCTCGCCCGCTATGTTCGTGAAGAAGTCGCCGATACCCGCACCCCGGAACCCGACCCATTTGGTGTGTGCGCCGGGCAGCACTGCAAGATCGGCACGAGCGCCGATCCGGGCGAGGCCGAGCAGCTCGATCTCTTCGCCCCGCAGCACGTCGGGCGCGCCATCCTCCCGGCGGCAGGCGACGCCGGGCACGATATGGACCATGACGCCGCCGATATCGCTCGCAACGGCATGCGCGCGCAGGCGGGAGGGGCCTGCAGGTGCGTCGGCATAAGGCACCTGAACCCAGCCCAGATTGGATCCGATCATCCCCGAGGCATAGATGGTGGACACCCCGGGCCAGCGGGCGGCGACGTCGGCGATCATCGCGGCCATGCCGTCGCGATCGAGCCCGATCACGCCCTTGGGCATCACGAACTCGTCGAGCGCGCTGCCGTCAGCGGCGATCAGATAGGCGCGGAAGTTGTTGCTCGCCCAGTTGATCCCGACGATCGCGTCGCGATCAGCGTCGCGTGACATGCGCGCCTCCATCGATGGCGTAGACCGATCCGGTGATCCACGCAGCCTTGTCCGAAACCAGATAGAGCGCGAGCTCCGCGACTTCCTCCGGCCTGCCGAGGCGGGCGAGCGGATGT
>DATLJJ010000413.1:0-1780 GCA_035538975.1 Sphingomonas sp.
GCGGGGTTCGGCGTCGGCGGGGGCATTCTCGCTGGTCGCAGGGATGCGGTCCCCGCGCTGGCGGATGCCGCCTGGACACTCGCCGCACGGCTGAGCTGCCCCGGCATCGAGCTGCGCGGCGGTGCGTGCCCCGGCGAAAGCTGGCGCGCGAACGACACCACCTACGTCGGCTTCGCCCGCGATCTCGCGGCCGACGATGCCGCCGAGCTCCTCGCCATCCCCCGCAAGCAGCGCGCCGAGGTCCGCCGCGCGCTCGACAACCGCGAGCTCGAAGTCGAGACCGGCACCGGCCCCGACGCGCTTCGCGCCCATTACGCCGTCTATGCGGAATCGGTCCGCAACCTCGGCACGCCGGTGTTTCCCGCGACGCTCTTCTCCGAAGTCGTCCGGAAATTCGGCAGCCATGCGGATGTGCTTATCGTGCGGCACCGGGGGGTCGCAGTGGCAAGTGTGCTCAGCCTGTACTGGCGCGGTACCGTCTATCCCTATTGGGGTGGAGGCACCCGGGCTGCGCGTACGCTGCGCGCCAACGACCTGATGTATTTCGCGCTGATGGGTCACGCCCGGGCGAAGGGCTGCACGCGCTTCGACTTCGGCCGGTCCAAGGCGGGGACGGGGGCGGCGGCGTTCAAGAAGAACTGGGGGTTCGAGCCCCGGCCGCTCGGCTATTTCACGCGCACCGCCGACGGCGCGGAGCCGCGCGCCGTGAACCCGCTCGACCCGCGCTACAGCCTGCAGGTGCGCGTCTGGCAGCGCATGCCGCTGTGGCTCGCCAACCGGATCGGCCCGTGGATCGCCCGGGGGCTCGGCTGATGGGCGACATATTGTTCCTCGCGCACCGCGTTCCCTATCCGCCCGACCGGGGCGACAAGATCCGCGGTTTCCACATCCTCAAGCGCCTCGCGCAGCGCCAGCGCGTGCACCTCGTCGCCTTCGCCGACGATCCGCGCGACCTGAAGGAGAAGAAGGGGCTCGCCCGATACCTCGGCAACCGCTCGATCGTGTGGCGCTCCAAGTCGCAGCTCAAGGCGGGGCTCGAGGCGATTTTCTCGCGTCGTCCGCTGTCGCTGACGGCGTTCGACAATGCGACGGTGCGCCGGTCGGTCGAGAACCTCCTCGCGCGGCACCGGATCGACACCATCTACGTCTATTCGAGCCAGATGGCGCAATATCTGCCGCACCGGCCCAGCCAGCGTGTGATCATGGACTTCGTCGACATGGATTCGGCCAAGTTCGCCGCCTATGGCCGTCAATCCCGCGGGCCGATGGGCTGGATGCTCCGTCGCGAGGCGCGGCTGCTGCTGCAGCACGAAAAGGCGGTCGCCGCGCGCGCCGACGCCAGCCTGTTCGTCAGCGAGGCCGAGG
This sequence comes from Sphingomonas sp., assembly GCA_035538975.1. GTDB lineage: Bacteria > Pseudomonadota > Alphaproteobacteria > Sphingomonadales > Sphingomonadaceae > Sphingomonas. The sequence goes on from DATLJJ010000413.1 coordinate 1,366, forward strand.
CGCAGCTGTTCCGCGATCACAGCAATGCGGATCGCGTCCATGCGATCGAGAACGGGATCGACACCGACTTCTTCGATCCCGCCGCGGGCTTCAAGCCCGTCGACGCGATCGGCGCGTTGATCGTCTTCACCGGCCAGATGGACTATCGCCCCAACATCGAGGGAGTGACCTGGTTCGCTGAGGCGATCCTGCCGCGCATCCGCTCGGCGCATCCCGACGCGCGCTTCATGATCGTCGGCCGCAATCCCACCGACGCAGTGAAGGCACTCACCGCACATCCCGGCGTGATGGTGGTGGGCGAGGTGGCGGACGTGCGCGGCTGGCTCGCCGCGGCTGCAGTGGTGGTGGCACCGCTCAGGCTCGCGCGGGGCGTCCAGAACAAGGTGCTCGAAGGCATGGCGATGGCGCGGCCGGT
>DATLJJ010000414.1:0-1745 GCA_035538975.1 Sphingomonas sp.
CTCGCGCTGCGCCTCGTAAGCCGCGCTCGAGCCGAACCAGGCTTCGAACACATGGCCGGCCCCGCACTTCAAGTCGAAGACGATCATAGCGCCTCGACCGGCGGGATCGCTCGCCGATGGCGGAGCACCGGCACCCGCTCGCGCGCCGCAACCACACGGGCGGGATCTACCTCGGCGAGGCCCAGCCCCGCGCCGTCGCCCATGTCGAGCAGTACCTCGCCCCAGGGATCGATCGCGAGCGAATGGCCATAGGTCGCGCGACCGTCCTCGTGCACCCCGGTCTGCGCCGCCGCGACGACGAAGGCCGCGGCCTCGATCGCGCGGGCACGCAGCAGCACGTGCCAGTGCGCCGCACCCGTGGGCCGGGTGAATGCTGCCGGCACGGCCAGGATCGTCGCGCCCGCATCGCTCAGCGTGCGGAACAGGTCGGGGAAACGCAGATCGTAGCAGATGGCGAGGCCGAGCACGCCCAGCGGCGTCTCCACGGTCACTGCGCGCTCGCCCGCCGAATAGGACGCCGATTCGCGCCAGCTCTCGCCGCTCGGCAGGTCGACGTCGAACAAATGCATCTTGTCGTAGCGCGCGCGGGTCGCGCCCTGATCGTCGATCACGAAGCCGCGGTTGGCCAATTTGCCGTCCCCGCGCAGCACGGCGAGGCTGCCCAGGTGCACCCAGATGCCATGCTTCGCCGCCGCCTCGCGCACGCTTGCGAGCACGCGATCGTCCTCCTCACGCGCGAGCGAGCCCGCGGCGCGGTCCTTGTCGCGGTCGAGCAGGCCGGACATTTCGGGGGTGAAGACCATCGCGGCGCCACCGGCCGCCGCCTGGGCGATTCCCTCCACCAGCGTGCGTGCATTGGCAGCGGGATCGATCCCGCTCGTCATCTGGAGCAGCGCCGCCTTCATGCGGCGAGCAGCGGGTCCAGTCCGCCCTTGCGGTCGAGCGCGGCGAGATCGTCCGATCCGCCGATATGCTGCTGGTCGATGAAGACCTGCGGAACGGTGGTGCGGCCGTTGGCGCGCTGGATCATCTCCTGCCGCTTCGCACCGTCGAAAGTGATGTCATATTCGACGTAATCCGCGCCCTTGTCGTCGAGCAGATGCTTCGCGCGGTGGCAATAGGGGCAGAACGCCTTCGTGTAGATTTCGACTTTGGCCATGATGCTTCCCGAACTGTGGTGCGCCAGCCCGCTTGTCAATCCGCCAGCGGTTCAAGGGCTTGCCCGTCGAGAACGCGTGCCCAGCACAGAAGGATCACCCCCGCCGCCCCGCCACGCTTGAGCACGCGCGCGCATGCGCTCGCCGTCGCGCCGCTGGTATGGACGTCGTCGACGAGCACCACGGTGCGGCCCGCCAGCCTTTCGCGCGCGCCGGGCACGAGCGCGAAGGCTCCCGCCACTGCCTTTGCCCTGCCCCTGCGGCCGAGACCGCGCAGCATCGGTGTCGCCTTGGTCCGGCGCAGCAGCCCGGTCTCGGCGGGCACGCCCGTGGCGCGTGCGAGCGAAGCGGCGACCAGCGCCGCCTGGTTGAATCCGCGCGACCAGATCCGCCAGCGGTGGAGCGGCACCGGAACGAGCAGGTCCGCGCCCGCGGGCATCAGCCGCTCCATCGCGCGCGCCATCGTCTCGGCACAGGCAAGGCGGCCCGAATATTTGAGCTTGAGCGCGACGCTGCGCGCTACCTCCGAATAGGCCACCGCCGCGCGCACGCCGTCGTGCATGGGCGGGTCGGCGATGCACTCCGCGC
>DATLJJ010000415.1:0-8996 GCA_035538975.1 Sphingomonas sp.
TACGACAGTGGTCCAGCCGCCACGCATGTTGCGATAGGCGGTCTCGTTGGTCGGCAGCACGAAGCCCGAATGGACGAGACGCAGCCGGGTGCCGCCCTCGACGGGCTCGAGCGTGAAGGTGACGATCGTATCGAGCAGCGAGCCATAGCCCCGGTTGGCTTCGTGCCCGCCCTTCCACGAATAGGCGAAGCGGCGGTTGGGGACGGCTTCGAGCACCTGGCACTGGATCGTGCCGTCCCATTCGCCCGCGGGCGTGGTCTGGTAAGTGAAGCGGCTGCCGGGCACCGGCTCGAAGGGCGAGGGCTCCATCCCCAGCCAGCGGGCCATCAGCGAGCCCGAGGTGAGCGTCGTCCAGATCGTCTCGGGGCTGTGCGGAAACACTTCGTCGAGGACGATCGATTCGGTGCCGATCTGCGTGGCGGCGCGATTCACGGGTCGATCTCCTTGAGCAGGCTGCGCAGATCGGCGAAGCGATCGCGCCAGAAGGCGTCGTAATGGCTGAGCCAGTCGAACAGCGGCGTCAGCCCCTCGGGCCGCGCGCGATAATAGGTGCTGCGCCCCTGCGGCCGTTCGACGACCAGCCCGGCGAGCTTGAGCGCCTTCAGATGCTGCGAGACCGCACCCTGCGTGACGCCGCTGGCGCGCGTGAGCTCGCTGACGTTGACTTCGGAACGCGTGAGCCGCTCGAACACCGCGCGCCGGGTGGGGTCGGCAAGCGCACGCAGGATGGCATCGACGGGTGCAAGCTGTTGCATGACCGGTTATTAGTCAATGCTAATTTATTAGTCAATGCTAATTACACGCGATCGACGATCGCCGCCGTCGACGCCGCGCCGCCGGCGGCGTAGGTTCGCGCGATGCTGCTGGTTGCCGCCCTGCTCGCGATAGCGCCCGCCGACCCCTGCGCTTCCGCGTGGCGCTTCCTCTTCGCCAATGGTCCGAACGGCGAGGATGTCTCCGGCGACCGCGCGGCGCTGATCGCGGCGGTGCGGCGCGGGAGCCCGCTGCGCGTCGGCTGGGGCGAGGCGGCGGCGGACGGCAAATGGTCGGTGGAGGAATTCTCCAACGTCGGCTTCACCAACATCATGGGCGGCCGCGATCTGGTGGTGCAGCTCGAACCCGCGATGATCCAGAACGACTATCTGGACGCGAGGAAGGCGACGCTGCGCGCGCAGCCGCTCGAATGGCGCGCGATCATGTCGACCGACGGCCGCTTCGACGCGCAGATGACCGACCCCGCCACGGGCAAGCTCTTCCGCACGCTGCGCCAGCGCACGCGGATCCACTGGTACGCCTTCGCGCCGGACCCGAAGTGCGACACCCGCGAGACGATCAACTCGGCCCCGCCGGGGCAGGCGAACGTGCTGGTGGAGAGCGTCAAGCCTGAGGAAAAATAGACGCTATATGCCCAGCCACGCGAGCGGCTGCGGCAATGCTTCCGCCGAATAGTCGACCTGCAAGACCCGCCGCCTGCCGCGCCCCTGTGCCGCCGACGAGGCATGGACGATCGGCGTCGCGTAGATCCAGATGTCGCCCGCTTCGGCAAGGCATTCGGCCGATCCGCATCGCACCACCGTTTCGCCAAGCTCCGCTTCCGCGATCTTGCCGAGCCGATGCGATCCCGGCGCGATCAGCAAGGGAGCATTATCGGCGGGCACCGCATCGAGATGGATGCGGATCGTCACCATCTTCTCGATTACCGAGAAGGGCGGCTCGACATGCTGCAGGCCCGCCTTGATCGACCACGGCCCATAGTCCGGCACCTCGGCGCGTCTCCTGACCGCGATCGTGCGGTCCTGATGCCATCCCAATGCCCAATTCACCGCGGGGCTCTTGTCGAAAAGGATTGCGCGCACGGGCAGCGCGCCTTCGCCGAGCTTAGCCGCCGCGACCCCGCCGAGCGCACCAGGAGCGAGCAGTTGCGCAAGTCCGGCGACGCCGTGCAGGCGCACGCCGGCACGATCGGTGGGCAGCGACGCGACGATTGCCTCGAGCGCCGACAGAAAAGGGGCGGCCGCACCGCGAAGGTGGGCCGCCCCATGTTCGTGGAAGTCGAGCTTCAACTCAGAGCTTTTCGGTGAGCTCGGGCACGATCTTGAACAGGTCGCCGACGAGGCCGATGTCCGCAACCTGGAAGATCGGGGCGTCCTCGTCCTTGTTGATCGCGATGATCGTCTTCGAGTCCTTCATGCCCGCGAGGTGCTGGATCGCGCCCGAGATGCCGATCGCGATATAGACTTCCGGCGCGACGATCTTGCCGGTCTGGCCGACCTGATAGTCGTTGGGGACATAGCCCGCGTCGACCGCGGCGCGGCTGGCGCCGACCGCGGCGCCGAGCTTGTCGGCGAGCGGTTCGATGATCGAATGGAAGTTCTCGCTGTTCTGCAGCGCGCGGCCGCCCGAGACGATCACCTTGGCGCTGGTCAGCTCCGGACGCGCCGACTCGGCGAGCTCGGCGCCCGCGAAGGCCGAGAGGCCCTTGTCGCCCTCGCCCGAAACCGGCTCGACCGAAGCCGAGCCGCCGCTGGCCGCAGCCTTTTCGAAGGCAGTGCCGCGCACGGTGATCACCAGCTTCTTGTCGCTGGTCTGCACGGTGGCGATCGCGTTTCCGGCGTAGATCGGGCGCGTGAAGCTGTCCGGCCCCTCGACCGAGAGGATGTCCGAGATCTGCATCACGTCGAGCAGCGCGGCGACGCGCGGCGCGATGTTCTTGCCCGTGGTGGTGGCGGGGAAGAGCACGGCGTCGTGGCTCTCCATCAGCTTCGCCACCAGCGGCGCGACATTCTCGGCGAGCCCATGCGCATAGGCGGCATCGTCGGCGAGGTGGACCTTGCCCACGCCCGCGATCTGCGCTGCCTGGTCCGCGACCGCAGCGCAGCCTGCGCCCGCGACGAGGAGGTGGACCTCACCGAGCTTCGACGCCGCAGTCACTGTGGCGAGCGTCGCGTCCTTGACGGCCTTGTTGTCGTGTTCGACCCAGACGAGCGTCTTCATTTCGCGACTCCCAGACCCTTGAGCTTCTCCACCAGCTCGTCGACCGAGCCGACCTTGATTCCCGCCTGGCGCTTGCCGGGCTCGACGACCTTCAGCGTCTTGAGGCGCGGGGTCACGTCGACGCCGTAGTCCGCGACCGTCTTCTTCGCGACGGGCTTGGACTTGGCCTTCATGATGTTGGGAAGCGTCGCATAGCGCGGCTCGTTGAGACGCAGATCGGTGGTGACGATCGCCGGCAGCTTGAGATCGACGGTTTCGAGACCGCCGTCGACTTCGCGGGTGACCTTCACGCCGTTGCCGCCGAGCTCGACCTTCGAGGCGAAGGTACCCTGCGGCCAGCCGAGCAGCGCCGCGAGCATCTGGCCGGTCTGGTTCGAATCGTCGTCGATCGCCTGCTTGCCGAGGATCACCAGCCCGGGCTGTTCCTCCTCGACCACCTTGGCGAGCAGCTTGGCGACGCCCAGCGGCTCGACTTCGTCATCGGTGGCGATCAGGATCGCACGGTCGGCACCCATCGCGCGCGCCGTGAGCAGCACGTCCGATTCGGCCTTGGCGACGCCGATCGTCACCACGACGACCTCGGTCGCCGCGCCCTTCTCCTTGAGCCGCACCGCTTCCTCGATCGCGATCTCGTCGAAGGGGTTCATGCTCATCTTGACGTTCGCCAGATCGACGCCCGTCCCGTCCGCCTTCACGCGGGGCTTCACGTTGAAATCAAGCACGCGCTTGACCGGTACCAAGACCTTCATCGCATCCTTCCTCGATGTCCGTCGCAATGACGGTTAACTGGCTTACGTTTACGCGAACGTCAACCGTTGGCCGACGCGCGCGCGGCGAACTCGGCCATCAGCGGGCCGAAGCTGTCGGATGAAGGGAAGCCTTTGAAGCTGTGCGTTGCGCCCGTTTTGGCCCAGGGCAGCGCCTCGGCCGTGCAGGTCTCGAGAAAGGGCGGTTCGGCGGGCGGCACGTCGAGCATCGTCGTGCGGACGTTGACGAAATCGTCGAAGCCCTCGGGCCGCGTGAACAGCCAGCTCATGCAGTGCGGGCAGAAATAATGGCGCGTGGCGCCGTGGAGGCCGCCGATCACCGGCTCGCCTTCGATGACTTCGAACCGGTCGGCTGGCCAGCCGCCGCTCAGCGAGAAGGCGCTGGCGGTCATGCGCTGGCAGCCGCGGCAATGGCATGCGCCGGTGAACAACGGCGCCCCGGACACGCGGAAGCGGACCCGCCCGCAGCGGCATCCGCCCTCGCGCGCGTCCGGGGAGACGGTCATGCCGCCTTCTGGACCTCGGCGACGATCTTGCGGGCCGCGTCGCCCAGGTCGTTCGCGGGAACGATCGCGAGGCCGGAATTGGCGAGGATGTCCTTGCCCTGCTGGACGTTGGTGCCCTCGAGGCGGACGACCAGCGGAACCTGCAGGTTCACTTCCTTGGCGGCCGCGACGATGCCCTCGGCGATGATGTCGCAGCGCATGATGCCGCCGAAGATGTTGACGAGGATGCCCTTCACCGCCGGATCGCTCAGGATGATCTTGAACGCCGCGGTGACCTTCTCCTTGTTGGCGCCGCCGCCGACGTCGAGGAAGTTGGCGGGGAACATGCCGTTCAGCTTGATGATGTCCATCGTCGCCATGGCGAGGCCGGCGCCGTTGACCATGCAGCCGATGTCGCCGTCGAGCTTGATGTAGGCGAGGTCGTACTTCGACGCCTCGAGCTCCATCGGATCCTCTTCGCTCTCGTCGCGCAGCTCGGCGAGATCCTTGTGGCGGAACATCGCGTTCGAGTCGAAGCCCACCTTGGCGTCGAGGACGAGCAGGTTGCCCTGCTCGGTCAGCGCGAGCGGATTGACTTCGATCTGCGCGGCGTCGGTGCCGAGGAAGGCGGCGTAGAGCGCGCCGGCGACCTTGGCGGCCTGCTTGCCCTGGTCGCCCTTGAGGCCGAGCGCGGCGGCGACGGCGCGGCCGTGGTGCGGCATGAAGCCGGTCGCGGGATCGACGTCGAAGGTGTGGATCTTCTCGGGAGTCGAGTGCGCGACTTCCTCGATGTCCATCCCGCCCTCGGTCGAGACGACGAAAGCAACGCGGCCGGTGGCGCGATCGACGAGGAGCGCGAGGTAGAATTCCTTGGCGATGTCGGCGCCGTCGGTGACGTAGAGGCGGTTGACCTGCTTGCCGGCCTCGCCCGTCTGGATCGTCACCAGCGTGTTGCCGAGCATGTCGGTGGCGTGCGCGCGGACCTCATCGAGGTTGAAGGCGAGGCGGACGCCGCCCTTCGCGTCGGGGCCGAGCTCCTTGAACTTGCCCTTGCCGCGGCCGCCGGCGTGGATCTGCGACTTCACGACATAGAGCGGCCCGGGCAGGCGCTTGGCAGCCTCGACCGCCTCCTCGACCGTGAACGCGGCGTGGCCGGCGGCGATCGGCGCACCGAACTTGGCCAGGAGTTCCTTGGCCTGATACTCGTGGATGTTCATGGGAGACGGCTCTCCAGTTTTCGAAGGGCGGAATGCGGCCCCGCCTTAAGCACAGCGAGCGGGGGAATCCAATGTTTTTCCACGTAAATGCAGTTGCGACGCAGTTGCAATATATGGCGTGCCATTTCCCCCGCGGAACCGGGCGGCGCGCTTCCTCCCCCGCCGCCTGGCGTGGGCCTGACACATCTCGACGGGGGGAGGATTGCGGGATTACCGCGCCAGCCCGGTGGCGCAGAGCGCGGCGGAGCTGGTGGTGACGCCGAGAATCTCGGGATCGCCCAACGCGCGGACCTTGTGGAGGAACTGGTCGAGCGACTCGGCATCCTCCGCCTCGGGCAAATCGGCGATGCGCATCAGCTGGGCGAGCGAGAGACGGTCGACCATCCGCTCGGCCATGCAGGCGGAGAGCGGTTTCGGAAGGCCCGCGCGGACCAGGCCCGAGCGCAGCCGTGCCTCGGGAACGGCGCAGCCCGAGAGCAGCGCGGCGGCGAGCAGCAGGGCGGTTCGCCGGATCATACCGCGAGTCGCCCGGACAGGCCGAAGAGCCGGGCAACGGGACACGCGATTCTGAAACGAATCCGCGCTATGATCGATTGACCGGCCGCACGCCGGGGCACAGAGGTGGGCTTATGGAGCATCTCAACCTTTCCGAGTCCGAGTGGCGCAAGCGGCTGACCCCCGAACAGTTCCACGTGCTGCGCGAGGCGGGGACCGAACGCGCCTTTTCGGGCCATTACACCGACAACAAGGCCGATGGCATCTATCGCTGTGCAGGTTGCCAGCTCGAGCTGTTCGACAGCGCCGACAAATATGATTCGGGATCGGGCTGGCCGAGCTTCACCCAGCCGGTGTCGCTCGATCATGTCAGCGACCATCCCGACATCAGCCACGGCATGCGCCGCATCGAAGTACGCTGCGCGCGCTGCGACGGGCATCTGGGGCATGTCTTCCCCGATGGGCCGCCGCCGAACGGACTTCGCTATTGCATCAATTCGGTGAGCCTCGATTTCCGTTCACGCAGCGGCAACCAGGTCGGCGCTACCAGCGAGGCGACCGGCTCCTGATCCTTGTGAGCCGCACGAATAGGGCTTAAGCCACCGATCGATGGCGTCCAAATTGCCGAAAGCCAAGTCCGCGCCCGCGCGCCGTTCCGTCAAATGGAAACGCATCGGCCTCTGGTCGCTGATCGCGGCCGGCGCGACGGGGCTGCTTGCGATCGTCGCGCTGGTGATCGCGGTCTATTCGACCAAGGCGTCGCTGCCGAGCTTCGACGAGCTCAAATCCTCGCCCAACGGACAGATGATCCGCGTCCATGCAGTGGACGGCACCGTGCTCGTCTCGCTGGGGCCGAGCTATGGCGAATGGATCCCCTACGACCAGATTCCGTCCGAGATGAAGGACGCGATCGTCGCGGTGGAGGACCGCCGCTTCGAGAGCCATTGGGGGATCGATCCCCAAGGTCTGCTCCGCGCGGCGCGCTTCGCAGTGGTCAATCGCGGATCGGGACGGCGTCTGCAGGGCGCGTCGACGATCACCCAGCAGGTCGCGCGCACGATCTTCCTGTCGAACAAATATGATTTCGGCCGCAAGATGCGCGAGGCCGTGCTCGCGCTCGCGATGGAGCAGAAATTCTCGAAGCAGCAGATCCTCGAGCTCTACCTGAACAAGGTCTATTTCGGCGGCGGGGCCTATGGCATCGACGCGGCCAGCCGCAAGTTCTTCGGCCATCCGGGGACCAATCTGAACCTCGCCGAATCCGCGATCATCGCGGGGCTGGTGAAGGCGCCCTCGCACTATTCGCCCACCGCCGACGCCGAAGCCGCAGTCGACCGCGCCAGCGTGGTGCTCGACGTCATGGCCGAGACGGGCAAGATCAGCCGGGCGCAGGCGGCCGCCACCGATCCACGCAGCGTCAAGCTCGCCCCCGAGCCGCGGCAGAACAGCGTGCGCTATTTCACCGACTGGGCGCTGCCTCAGCTCGAGCTGCTGATCGACGAGACCGAGGCGCCGCTGGAGGTGTGGACCACGCTCGACCTCAACATGCAGCGCGCCGCCGACGAGGCCATTCGCCGCAACGCCCCCGGCAACGCCCAGGGCGCGCTGGTGAGCCTCGACCGCGACGGCGCGGTGCGCGCGATGGTGGGCGGCAAGGATTATGTCGCGTCGATCTACAACCGGGCGACGCAGGCCGAGCGCCAGCCGGGTTCGGCGTGGAAGCTGTTCGTCTATCTCGCCGCGCTCGAGGCGGGCCACAAGGTCGACGACATGGTGGTCGACGAGCCGGTGACGATCAACGGCTGGAGTCCGCGCAACAATTCCGGACGCTTCTCGGGCCAGGTGACGCTGCGCACTGCCTTTGCCTATTCGCTCAACACGATCGCGGCCAAGCTGGGCCAGGAAGTGGGCTTCGGCACGGTGGCGGACATGGCGCGGCGCTTCGGCATCACCACGCCGATCAATACCCAGCCGGCGATGGTGCTTGGCACCAGCAACGTGCGGCTGATCGACATGACGCGTGCCTTCGCCTCGGTGGGGCAGAAGGGCGTGGCCGTGACGCCGTTCGGCATCACGCGTGTCACGGCGAATGGCGAAGTCATCTACCAGCATGAGGTCGACACCAGCCATGTGCTCGTCGCCCCCTATGTCGCCGCGCAGATGACCGACCTGCTCCAGAGCGCCGTCGCGACGGGCAGCGGCCATGCGGCGCAGATCGGGCGGCCGGTGGCGGGCAAGACGGGCACCACCACCTCAAACAAGGACGGCTGGTTCGTCGGCTTCTCGAGCGGGCTCACCACCGGCGTGTGGATGGGCCGCGACGATGCGAAGGTCGTTCCGGGGCTGCAGGGCGGCACTGCGCCCGCGCGCGCCTTCGCCGCCTTCATGGGCAAGGCCGTCGCCAACCGGCCGGTCGAGCAGTTCGAGACGCAGGTGACGCTGCCCGAATGGCAGCTGGAGCCCGACGAGAACGCTTATTATGCCGCGCCCGACAACGGCATGTTCGTCGACGAAGACGGCAATCCGCTCCCCGAGGACCAGCAGCCGCGCAGCGACGGCACCGAGGTGACGCCCGGAACGCCGGGCACCCCCGCCCAGCCCGAGGATCAGATCGATCAGGACTGGATCGACCGGATGACCGGCCGCGCGCCCCCCGAACCCCAGCCGCTGCCGACGCGCGTACCGCCCGTGCGCGACGCTCCCCGCCAGCCCGCCCCGGAGCGGGCGCCACCGGGGTATCAGGAATAGCCTCGCTCCCCTCCCTGCAAGCAGGGAGGGGAATTTACCGCCCTACCCGGTGCAGCATCGCGCCGTTGCGGCGAAGCCATTCGCGCGCGGGCGTCGGATCGGCCTCGTAGAGCAGCGCGACGAGCCGGTGGAAGGCCGGCGAATGGTTCATGTGGATACGGTGCGCGACTTCGTGCGCCACGGTCGCGCGGCGGACGTGCTGCGGTGCGAGTATCAGCCGCCAGCTGTAGCGGATCGCGCCGGACGACGCGCAGCTCCCCCACCGGCCGCGCGGATCGCCGATCGACACG
>DATLJJ010000416.1:0-3959 GCA_035538975.1 Sphingomonas sp.
CGAGAACGACGCCGACATGATCGGCCTCTCCGGGCTGATCACGCCGAGCCTCGACGAGATGGTGACGGTGGCCGAGGAGATGCAGCGCGCGCAGATGACGATGCCGCTGCTGATCGGTGGCGCGACAACCAGCCGCGTGCACACCGCCTTGCGCATCGAGCCCGCCTATAAAGGTCCGGTGGTGCATGTGCTCGATGCCAGCCGCGCGGTGGGCGTGGCGACGGCGCTGGTGTCCGACACGCAACGCGACGACTATGTCGCCAAGGTCGCTCAGGAATATGCCGGCATCCGCGCCGCGCGCGAAGGCAAGGGGCAGAGCGCGCTGCTGACGATCGAGCAGGCGCGCGACAACGCCTTCGAGGCCGATATGAGCCTCAAGCCCGGCAAGCCCCGCATGCCGGGCATCCACGACTTCCCCGACTGGGATCTGAAGGACCTGCGCGAGTATATCGACTGGACGCCCTTCTTCCGCGCGTGGGAGCTGGCCGGCGTCTATCCGGCGATCCTCGAGGACAAGGTGGTGGGCGAAAGCGCCCAATCACTATTCGCCGACGCCAACAAGATGCTCGACAAGATCATCGAGGAGAAGTGGCTGACCGCGCGCGGCGTGGTGGGGTTGTGGCCCTGCGCGCGCGAAGGCGACGACATCATCGTCCATGTCGAGGACGAGGAGCATGTCACGCTGCCGATGCTGCGCCAGCAGATCGCCAAGCGCGAGGGCCGCGCCAACATGTGCCTGGCCGACTTCATCGATCCGAATGGCGACTGGATCGGCGGCTTCGCGGTCTCGATCCACGGCATCGAGCCGCACCTCGCGCGCTTCAAGAATGCGATCGACGACTATTCGGACATCCTGCTCAAGGCGCTGGCCGATCGCTTCGCCGAAGCCTTTGCCGAGCGGCTGCACCAGTTCGTGCGCACTTCGCTGTGGGGCTATGCCGAGGGCGAGCAGCTCGACAATGCGGCGCTGATCAAGGAGCAGTATCGCGGCATCCGCCCGGCGCCGGGCTATCCGGCCTGCCCCGAGCACAGCCTCAAGCCGATCCTGTTCAAGATGCTCGATGCGCACCACCGCACCGGCATCACGCTCACCGAAAGCTTTGCGATGCTGCCGACCGCGGCGGTCTCGGGCTTCTACTTCGGCCACCCGCAGGCGGAGTATTTCGGTGTGGCCCGGATCGGGCCGGACCAGCTCGAGGATTATGCCCGGCGGCGCGGCGTCAGCGTCGAGCAGGCGACACGCTGGCTTCGGCCGAACCTGGACTGAGGATCGACCATGTCATTGTTCCTTTTGGCGCTCGCGCTCGGTTCCGGGCAGCAGAACTTCACCAGCAAGACCTGTCCCGGCGGCGCTATCGTGCTGGAGGGCGAGACCTGTCCGGCCCGCGTCATCCAGAACGGCCGCTGCGCGCTGCGCGGCGAGGCGGCGCCGGCGTTGCCCCGCGTCTGGCGGTTCAGGATGGAGCACCGGGTGCTGACCGCCGGCCCGGAGACCGATGCCAACGAATATCTGGGCTCGATGAGCGAAGCGGGCCATGGCGTCCTGAAAGGCGTCCTGTACGGCAAGGGGGCCAAGAGCCGCGTTTTGTTCGCGTTGAGCACCGAGACCAGGGCGATTGACGGCCGCCAGGCATATCTCGCCGCGGTCGTGCCGCTCGACGCCGCCGAAAAGCCGACCCAGCAGCCCGCTTCCTATATCTGCGAGATATCGGTCACCAGCAGCTAGCGGAGCCGTCATCCCGAAGGTTGGGCACCGTGGAATGACGGACCGGCTTGCCTCAGGACGGCGTGTACTGGCCCTTGTTCCAGCCGCTGCCCGGATCGAAGCACCATTCGGTGGTCGTGTCCTCGAAGGTGGCATAGACGCGGATGTGCGCACCGTCGGACGCGTTCCATACGGTGGCCGAGACATCGCTTCCGGGCATGCTGAAGCCGGTGGTCCAGCCGTTGCCGTCCATGCAGCGCTCGGTCACGGTATAGCCATCGGTGGAATAGACGCGGATGTGGAGCTGGTTGGAGCTGTCGAACCAGCTCACCGAAGCCGTGGCGACCGGAAAGCTTGGATTGTCGGACATGATTGTTCCCCCTCATGCGCCGGCGAGCCGCGATCCGACTCGGGCACGCAAGCGTCTCATAGTTTCGGGTTCGGAACAAAGGCGGCCGCCTGACTTCGCACTTTTCCCGCGAATTCGCTAATTTCGTTACGTGCGAGCGCAACAAAATTATGCGAGTGCTTGTGGATGCTTCCCCTGTTCAAAGAGCGCAGAAGAAGCATTTCACACGGAATCCTATTTTTAAGTGCCGGTCAGCCGGGAGCAGTCGATGCGGCGGCTCCTGCACGATCCTGACCGCCTTCCGTCAGGCCGGCCAGCTGCCGGAGCGCCGCGAGGTGCCGCTCGAACGCGGCGCGGCCGGCACGCGTCACTGCTGCCCAGGTGCGCTGGCGGCCGTTCGCCGCGGCCTTGCGCAGCCTGAGGTAATCGGCCTCGACGAGCGCAGCGAGATGCTTGGACAGCACCGAATCGCTGACCCCGGCCATGTCACGCAGCGTGGCGAACTCGGCGTCCTGGACGTTGACCAGCACCGCCATCACCTGCAGCCGGACCGGGGGATGGATCACCGGATCGAAGTCGGGGAGGCTCATGCGCCCAGGCCCAGTTCGCGGCGGAACACGCGCTGCCAGATCGTGCTGCCGACATAGGCGACAAGAGTGATCGCCCCCGCCAGCGAGACCGACGGCCAGATCAGCTGCGTCTCGCGTGCGAAATAGACACTCGCGACGTAGAGCGGCATGATGACCAACAGCAATGCGGCGATGACGTAGCGCGTGCGGCCGCGGCGATAGCCATTGACGAACATGCCCATGCGGCGGCGATCCCATCGGACGATCAGGACCAGGCCCAGCAGGAGCGGCAGCAGCGCTAACGGCTGATAGGCGCCCGCCAGCGGCGTCAGCGCCCATCCGCCCATCAGCGCGGCAAAGGCGAAGTGGCGCTCGGGCGGGCAATCGGCGGCGCGGGCGAGTCGGGCGCGGCTGGCGTCGATGTGGTCGAGCGCTTCGCGGGCTTCGGCAGCATTGGGCATCAATCTTCTCCCTTTCCAATATGGAAAGAGATAGCGCCGACTTTCCGAGTCGGCAAGTGATAACTTTCCATATCGGAAAACGAAGCTTGCCCTGGATAGGCAATTCCCTCGGGGTGACGGACGGGAGTGCAGATGCTAGGCGCCACGCATCATGCTCAACCTGACCGACATCACGGTGCGCCTCGGCGGGCGCACGATCATCGACAGCGCCACCGCCAAGCTGCCGCCCAAGGGGCGCATCGGCCTGATCGGGCGCAACGGCGCGGGCAAGTCGACGCTGGTCAAGGTGATCGCCAGCCAGCTCGAGCCCGATACCGGCAGCGTCGAGATGCCGCGCGGCGCCAGGCTCGGTTACATCGCGCAGGAAGCGCCGCATGGCGACGCGACTCCGTTCGAGACGGTGCTCGCCGCCGATGTCGAGCGCGCGACGCTGCTCGCCGAGAGCGAGACCAGCCAGGATCCGGACCGGCTGGGCGAAGTCTACGAGAGGCTGATGGCGATCGAGGCCTACACCGCGCCCAGCCGCGCGTCGCAGATTCTCGTCGGCCTGGGCTTCGACGAGGAAATGCAGCACCGGACGCTCGACAGCTTCTCGGGCGGGTGGAAGATGCGCGTCGCGCTGGCCGCGTTGCTGTTCTCGCAGCCCGACATGCTGCTGCTCGACGAGCCTTCGAACCACCTCGACCTCGAAGCGGTGCTGTGGCTCGAGGACTTCCTCAAGAGCTACCCGGCGACGATCCTGCTGGTCAGCCACGAGCGCGACTTCCTCAACAATGTCGTCGATCACATCCTGCATCTCGAGCGGGGCAAGCTGACGCTCTATCCGGGCGGGTACGACGCGTTCGAGCGTCAGCGCGCCGAGCGCCAGGCGCAGC
>DATLJJ010000417.1:0-8585 GCA_035538975.1 Sphingomonas sp.
GGGAGATCGCGCGCATCCTCGGGGTCAGCAGGGAGACGGTGCGTCAGCATCTGCGCCAGGCGCGCGAACGCTATGGCATCCAGAAGCGCTCGCAGCTGGCAGTGCGGGCACTCTACGACGGCGTTATCTCGTTCAACGACGTGCTCGCCGACTGATCCCCCTTTCGGGGAATATGGCGAACCCCGGCGCTCTGGTCTGCTCGGCTCCTCAGCAAGAGGGAGCCCGACGATGCACCTGACGATCTGCTCCGGCACGACAGCCGGCGAGGACAAGGCCCTTCGCACCATGTTCGAGGCGCGCAAGCGCGTCTTCGTCGACCTGCTCAATTGGGATGTGCCGGTCCTCGCCGGCCGCTACGAGATTGACCAGTTCGACGATGTCCATGCGACCTATCTGATCCTGAGCGGCGCCGATGGCGCGCATCTCGCATCGGCACGCCTGCTCGAGACCAGCCGACCGCACATCCTCGACAGCCTCTTTCCCGAGCTCTGCACAGGACCGATCCCTCGCGGACCCGCGATACGCGAGATCACCCGCTTCTGCCTCGACCGGAACCTCAGGGCCGCCGATCGCCGCCGCGCGCGCGACACGCTGGTGGCGGCGCTTGCCGCGCATGCGCTGGGGAGCGGCATTACTGCCTATACCGGCGTGGCCGAACCCGGCTGGCTGCAGCAGATCCTGCAATTCGGCTGGCGCTGCCGCCTGCTCGGCCCGCCACAACAGGTGGATGAGGCGGGGCTCGGCGCGCTCCAGATCTTCATCGATTCCGAAACGCCCGGGCTGCTCAGCGCCCACGGGATCATGCCGGTCCCGACCCATGCGCCCGACCAGCGCCAGGCGGCATGAAGGAGGCAATCATGGCGACCGCGATTCCAGGCATTTCCGAAGCTGTCGACGCGCATGCCCGGATGTTGCTCGACGAGGGCTGGTGCGTCCTTCCCGCCGCGATGCCGGCCGGGACCGTCGCAGCGCTCGCGCGCGACCTGCAGCCGGTCCTCGAGCGCACGCCCTTCTGCCGCGGCGACTTCTATGGCGAGCGCACCAGGCGCGTCGGCAGCCTGCTCGTCCGCTCGCGGCACGCCGCGGCCTTTGTGCAGCATGCGCTGATCCTCGCCATCGTGGAGCGCGTGCTCGGCCCCTGGTGCGACACGATCCAGCTCAACCTGACGCAGGCGATCGAGATCCATCCAGGCGCGCCGCGCCAGTTCCCGCACCGCGACCAGGACATGTGGGCCGGGACGAAGGGCGAGGTCGAATATCTGGTCAATGTCATGTGGCCGTTCACGCCCTACACGCAGGCGAATGGCGCGACGCTCGTCTATCCCGGCAGCCATGGCGCGCGGGCACGCGAGGCGGAGCCCCCTGCCCCCTGCTTCGCCGCCGAGCTCGATCCCGGCGCAGCGCTCCTCTTCCTCGGCTCGACGCTGCACGGCGCCGGCGCCAACACGGGCAACGCCATCCGGCGCGGGATGATCGTGAGCTACTGCCTCGGCTGGCTCAAGCCCTATGAAAATCAATGGCTCGCCTATCCGCCGGCAGTCGCCCGCGACTTTCCACCCGGGCTCGCCGCGCTGGTCGGCTATCGCCAGCATCGCCCCAATCTCGGCAATTACGAGGGACAATGCCCGTCGATCCTGCTGGGCCCGGAGCCGCCCGGGCCGGTCGGTGCGGTCGATGCCCTGCGGCCGGACCAGGCGGCAATGGCGGCAGCATGGCGGCAGCACCTGATGCCGGGCGGGACGGGCTGAGGCAGGCGATGAACGCGGCTCCGGTCTTCGATCGCGTCTACGGCGGGATGAAGCAGCTGCTGCGCCAGGGCGGCACTGCGCCCGGCACGCGGCTCGACCCGGCACGCTATGCGGTCGCGCTCAATGCGAGCGTCACGCCGGTGCGCGACGCGCTCCACCGCCTTGCCGGCGAGCATATGGTGGTGGCGACCAGCGACGGTTTCCAGGTGCCGATCCTGAGCGAGCCCGACCTGCGCGATCTTTACGACTGGAACCATCAATTGCTGCTCCTTGCGCTCAGAACCATGCGGCGCAGCGGTGCCGGATTCCTCGCGGACCCGGCCGGGGACGCACACCCGGCGGACATGGCCGAACGCCTGTTCGAGGCTGTCGCCGCGGCCGCACCCAATCCGGAGCTGCGCCGTGCCATGGTGGCGCTCAGCGACCGGCTGCACGCTGCCAGGCGCGCCGAAAGCTTCGCCCTTCCCTGTCCCGGGGAGGAAGTGGCGGCGCTGCTGGGCGCCGACGTGCGGGCCTTGCGCATCGGCCTGGGGCGCTATCACCGGCGCCGGATCGCCGCCGCCTCGGCGATCCTGCGCGCGCTCTACCGGGCAGTGCCGTGATGCTGCACCGCAGCGCCTGAAACAATCTGCAAATATCCGTCATATTAACTTCGGATAGCGTGCCCCCGGGCGGATCGTCGAGCGACCACGACTCATCGTGGCGACAAGGAGACGATCATGAACAGGCATGACAGCAGCGAGCCCCTGATCGACCTCGGCGCGGCCAGCGTCGAGACCCAGGGACGCCCCGAGCTCGGCGTCGACCTCTTCGTCCAGGGCATCCCTGCGACGATGTCCGACGAAGACTGAAGGGGAGGTGCGCCGGCGCAAGCCGGCGCACCCAAATGCACCATGGGCTGGACGCTCGCGCCGCATGTCTCCTTCAGCGCCGGATCGGGACGCATCCTGTTCCTCGATCTCGCGCGCGACCGCTATTTCGCGGTGCCGCCGGCGCAGGCGGAGACCTTCAGCCACTGGGCAGCCTCGCCCGACGGGCCCCCGCTCCCGCCGGTCGTCGAGCAACTGCATCGCGCAGGGCTGCTCGCGCGCACCGAAGGGCCCTCCGTCATCGCTTCTCCGCGGATCGCGCCGGTGCGCAGCGCAGGCGAACTGCGCACCGGCCATTCCCGCCCCGGCGCCGCGCTCGCGGTCTGGTGGAGCCTGTGGCGGGTTCGCGATATGCTTCGCCGAAAGGGCCTGCTTGCCACCCTCGACTGGTTGCGACCATCGCCGGAGCAGGACCCTCCGGAGCGCCTGCGCGCGCAGGCGCACGCCTTCCTGCGGGTCCGGCGCCCCTTGCCGGACCGGCGCTCCTGCCTCGCGGACTCGCTCGCGCTCGTCCACTTTCTGCGCCACCGCGGCGGGCGTGCCTCGATCGTGTTCGGCGTCACCGCAACCCCCTTCAACGCGCATTGCTGGGTGCAATCGGGCGACGAGGTGCTGAACGACGCGCTCGACCATGTCGCGCCCTTTGCACCGATCCTCCAGCGATGAAGCCCGACGGCTATCACCTGCTGCTCGGCGGCGCCGCGCTGCGCGGCCGGCGACCTGCCCCGCGTGCCCGGGACGGGAACGGCGCGCCCCTCGTCGAGCAAGGAGCGCCCGGCATCGTGCTGACCGCGGGCAAGCGATGCGGCCTGGTCGTCCTTCCCGGCGACACGGGTTTCATCCTCGGCACCCTGTTCGACCGTTCCGGCCGGCGCCTCCGGTCGGTGACGCCCGAGACCGCAGCGGCCTGGGTGACGATGCGCGGGCGCACGCTGATCGAGCGGCACTGGGGCGCGTGGCTCGCGGTGTTGCGCACGGCCGAGGGGATGCTGCTGATCCGCGACCCCTCGGGCATGTTCCCCTGCTATTATCGCGTCGCAGACGATGGTGTTTCGGTCGCGTCCGATCTCGCCTGGGCGGACTGCAAGGGGCCCATGCCCCGCGGCATCTCATGGGACGAGGTTCATGCCCAGCTGCACTATTCCTCCTTCCGCAGCGCGCGCACAGCGATCGAGGGACTGCACGAGCTGCTTCCCGGTGCGTCGCTGCTTGTCGCGGAGGGAAGCACCAGGGGCGGGCAGCTGTGGACGCCTTATGGCTTTGCGAGCGGCTGGGGCGGGCTGCCAGGCTTCGGGGAATGCGCCGAGCGGCTCCGCCGGACCACCGATCTGACCGTGGCGAGCTGGGCGCGGCAATTCGACCGGCCGTTGATCGACCTGTCGGGCGGGCTCGATTCCTCGATCGTAGCCGCGGCCTGCGCAAATGCCGCGCCCGCGCTCGAGGCCGTGAGCTATCGGGGCGGCGACGCCGACCTCGACGAGACCGGCTATGCCAGGGCGGTCGCCGATCATCTCGGAATCCCGCTTCATCGCGAACGGCTCGACCTCGGGCTCGTCGATCTGCGCCGGTCCGCCGCAGGCGATCTGCCCCGCCCGAGCGGGCGCAGCTTCTCGCAGGCGAACGACGTCCAGGATATCGCACTCGCCACAAGGCTGGGATGCGACGCCTTTTTCGCAGGTGCCGGAGGCGACAGCATCTTCTGGTATTTCAACAGCGCCGCCCCCGCGCTCGACCGTCTGAAGGTCGAGGGGCCGGCGGGCTTCCTTCGCACCACAAGCGATCTGGCGACGATGTGCGGCGTGTCGCGCAGGCGGGCGCTGGCGATCGCGCTTAGGAAATGGGCGCAGCGGCGCCCGCGCCCATGGCCGAACAGCGTCGCGCTGCTCGCGCGCGAGGCGCGGGAGAAGGCGTCGCAGGGCGCGCATCCCTGGTGGCCGCCGCCGCCGGGAACCCTGCCCGGCGTACGCGCCTATGTGCTGGCACTGATCCAGCTCGGCGACCATCATGAATATCATCTGCGAAGCCGGCACGCGCCGCTGATCGCACCGCTGGCATCCCAGCCGATCGTGGAGACCTGCCTCGGCATCCCGAGCTGGCTGTCCTGCAGCGGCGGCGCGAACCGGGCTGTCGCGCGTGCCGCCTTCGCCGATCGCCTGCCGCCCTCGATCCTCGCACGCCGAACCAAGGGCGGTTTCGACGGCTTCGTCCACGAGCTGCTCGAGCGTAACCGTCCGGTCGCGCGTGCGATGCTCCTCGACGGGACGCTGGCAGGCCGGGGCTGGCTCGACTGCGCCACGATCGAGCGGCTGCTCGCCGACCCCGCGCCGGTCGCGCCGCAGATCTCGCTACGGCTGCTGCGGCTGATTGCCGTCGAGGCCTGGCTGGCCGCTGTCGGCGGGCGCTGAGGCGGCGTCGCGCATCGCGCGCCAGCGCGCATATTGCGCAGCTTTGGCCGGCGCGTGATCGATACGGCCCAGCAGCCAGAAGTCGAACCAGTCGATCGCGCGGCGATAGATTGCGGCGCGGTGGGCGGGCTGCCATTTGTTGTGATATTCCTGTGGAAAGACATGGAGCTCCACCGGCTTGCCCGCTTCCTTGAGGCTGCCGACCGTCTGCAGCGCGAGACGATATTCCTGGTCCGACATCTGGAGCAGCAGGGGCGTGGTGATCCGGCTTGCGTTGAGCGCGAGCGAATTCTGCTGCCAGAAGCCGTTCCGGTCCGCCGCGAGCGTCGGATAGCCCCACGCCTTGACGTCGCGCGCCAGCGCGAGCCCGCCGGCATAGAGCACCGGCCAGGGATCCTCGCAGCAACTGCTTACCGCCGCCGCGCCATAGCGGTCGGTCGCCGCGATCGCCCAGAGCGCCGAGGCGGCGCCCTCGCTGAGCCCGGTAATGCCGAGCCTCGCAGGATCGGCCACGCCCATGGCCACCGCCTTGTCGACCCCCTGCTCGAGCGCGCTGAACACGCGCCGCCGATCGGCAAAGTTTTGCGTATTGATGCGCTGGAAGGCGTTGAGGTCGCGTGCCTTGTGATCATCGGCGACCGAGGTGGGCCGCTGATAGCTGAGCACGGCATAGCCGCGCGACGCGAACAGCCAGACCGGATATTCGTCGCCGACGCCGCCGCGCAGGAAGCCGCGCGTCTGATATTGCACCACCACCAGCGGGTGCCGGTCGCCCGGCCTGTGCCCCGGCGGCAGCACGAGGTCGGCATAGGCCGGCGCCCCGTCCGCGGCGCGAAGCGCTATCCGCTGCACGGTGCCGAGCGACCGTGACGGGAACTCCGGATTGGGATCGAAGACCGGCCGCATCGCCCCGCTGCGCGTGTCGATGCGAACGATGTGCCTGGGGCGGCTGGAGGTCTCGTGCGCGCACCAGAGCGCGCCGCCGCCCCATTGGCAGTCGAGCAGCGGGTCGGTCGTTCGCAGCACCGGCACCGGCGCCTTGCCGAGCCTCCAGCGGAACAATTCCATGGCACCAAGCTCTGCGGCGCCCCAGTCGCGCAGGAAGAGCAATTCGCCCGGCCCGATCCACCACATGCCGCGGATGCGATCGGCGCAGGCGGCAAGGCCGCAGGCGATCGTCCGGCCGCCAGTGCGGATCGTCAGCGGGGCGGCGCCGATATAGCTGTCGGGATCGGCCGGTGCGGTCCAGGCGGCATCGCCGTTCGCGCCGACGACCGGCGTGCCCGCACCCGCCGGCAGGCCGGCGGGCCGGCCGGGCACCAGGATCGCCCTCTCGGCCGCGCTCGCTGCCCGGTCGCCGCTGCCGTCGCCAGCGACATGACGAAAGTCGGTGGGGGTAGCTGCCGGCGGGCTCGGTGCAGCGCTGAAATGCGGCGCAAAACGCGTGTCGTAGAGATAGCCGGACAAGCCCTCGCGCGCGATTGCGGCGCGCGCCGCGTCGAGCCGCGGCCGCACCTCATAGACGAGGCCCGCACTGTCGGCGGTCCAAGCGAAGCGCCGGATGTCGAGCGGGAGCGTCGCGAGCGGCGCCGCTGCGCCCCCGTTCACCGCCACGCGCCACAGCCGGGTACGGCCGCCGTCCCGCCGCAGGAAGGCGATCCACCGCCCGTCGGGTGACCACAAGGGCGGCCGGGTCTCGATCGCACCGAAAACCTGGTCGGCCTGATCGCGAAAGTCGATCTTCCACAGGATCGGCTCGCCGCCGACATCGGCAAAATAGACCGCGCCGGTGGACGGGGTGAGGATCGCCAGCCCATAGCAATAGCTGTTGGTGGCGACCTCGGCACGGCGCAGGATCACGGCGATCCGGCGGCCGTCCGGAGACAGCGAAAAGTCTCCCTTCTGGCTCGTCAGGCTGTCCGAAGGACCGAAGTCGCGCAGCTCGACCAGATCCTCGGCCCGCAAGGGTCGGCCCCTGGCCTCGCTCCCTGCCGACCAGCGCAGCCGCTCGTGGCAATCGGCCGCATGACCCGTCTGCGGCACCAGCACGAACAACAGGCCGGCGATCGCGTGGCGTACACGTCGTGCGCTCACCACCGGGTCGACACCTGGAGCGAGACCATCCTGCCGGCGGGACTCGCATTCTCAAGGTCGATGCCGAGCGTGGTCAGCGTCGATTTCGCCACCGTCAGCGGCGGATCGGTATCGAACAGATTGGAGACGCTTAGCGCGACGCGCAGCTTGCCAGCCATTCCGGCATCGAAGTGCCCGCTCAACTGGGCATCGAGCGTGAGCCAGCTCCCGACACGCTGCGTGGCACGGGTCGAGCGGTTGACATAGCTGGCGAGATAATTGGCGAAGAGCGCCAGCCCGCCCGCCTCGCTCGACCAGAGCGCGCGTCCGCGCAGCTTGAAGGCCGGCGGATAGCCGAGCGTGCCGACGAGGCTGGCGCGCGGCGCCGAGGCGGTCAGCCGCTGCGAATAGTCGAGGATCCAGGCCGCGCTCGCGCCGAGCTCGCCGGCGCCGCCCGCCTGGTCGAAGCGATAGCCGAGGTCGAAGTCGATCGTGCGCTGGCGCTGCATCGCGAGATTCTGCCGGCGGGCATCGGCGATCATGCCGACCTGGCTGGCGGGGATGCCGAAATAGTCGGTGAAGAAGGGACTGGCGAAAAGCGCCGCGATCTCGGCGGGGCTCGCATCGGTACGGATGAGGGGCGCATAGACTGCCCTGTCGATCAGGAAGCTCGTCGCCGCCGCCCCAGGATTGGTGATGCGGTCGCGGTAGGCAATATCGAACAGGGTAAGCTGCGCACTGACACCGCGCACGGCGCCGGGCCGATAGTCGATCCCCGCGCTCCAGCTAGTGGCGCGCTCGGGCCCCATGTCCGGGTCGTTGCCCGCAAGGATCAGCGCATTGGTCGTGCCCGTCGGCGATGACGGGTCGGGCAGCGGATAGACGAAATAGCTGGTGAAGCCCGGCCCCTGCTGCAGCTCGGTGAAGCTGGGCGCACGGAAAGAGGTCCCGAAAGTCGCGCGCAGCCGCACCGCCTCGATTGGCCGCCAGCCGATCCCCAGCCGCGGGTTGAACGACGTCCCGAACAGATCATGATCCTCGGCGCGAAGCGCCCCCGAAAGGTCGAGCGCGCCGATCCCGAGTCCCGCGCCTGCGCTGTCCGACAGCGGCGCGCTCAGCTCGCCGTAGAAGGCCGTCACCCTGCGGCGTGCATCCAGCGCGCCCGGCTCCACCACCGGTGCGGGCGTGTTGCGGAAATGAAGTGACGGCGGATCGCGATATCGTTCTCGCCGATGCTCGGCGCCGAGCGCAAGGCGCAGCGCGCCGGCCGGCAGCTCGAGCAAGGGCCCCTCGGCGCGCAGCGCCGCCGACCACATGCGGTAGGTGCCTCCGGTGAAGTAGAAGCCGCGCAGCCGGTCGAGCGTCGCCCGGTTGTTGGCGGTGCCATTGCCGAACACATTGAGCGCCGTCGCGGGATCCGTGTCGGCGAGCGTCGCAGCGAGCCGGGCGCTGTTGATGATGTTGTAGATCTCGACCTGCTCGCGCTGCTC
>DATLJJ010000418.1:0-3268 GCA_035538975.1 Sphingomonas sp.
TCGTCGCCGTCGGATAGCGTCGGCTCCATCGAATCGCCCTCGACGCGGATCATCGACGCCGCGCCCGCGCGCACGCCCAGCGCGCGCAGCAGCGCAGGCGAAAGCGCGCCCGGCGCGCGCCGCGCCTCCTGGTCGGCGATCCGCCCCGGCCCCGCCGAGGCGCCGAGGTCGAGCCGCGCCACTTCCACCAGCCCCTCGGGCGCCGGCCCGCCCAGCCGCGCCTCGGGCACGCCGAAATAGCGCGCGAGCAGCGCGCGGTCGGCCTCGGCCAGCAGCCGCGGCGTCCCGCGCTTCAGATATTGCTGCAGATAGGCCGGGTTGCGCCCGATCACGCGCGACAGCTCGCTCAGGCTCGCGCCCTGCTCCGCCATCAGCGCCTCCAGCGCGGCCCTCTGCCCGTCACCATCCATGAATCATCCTTACCATAGGATTTTTCCTAGACAAGTAGGATTTGAGAACAAATCATGATCATAAGCAGCGACTCGGAGGAGCAAGGATGTGCGTGCAACGGAAGATCGAGAAGTTTCTACGGCGGACCGACATGGCTCCGACACGGTTCGGCCGGCTGGCCATCGGCGACGCCCGGCTGGTCCGCGATTTGCGCAACGGTCGCGAGCCGCGCCCGCGCATGGTGGCGCGAATCGAGGCGTTCCTCGCAGAGCAGGAGCACGCCCGATGAGCCGCGGCCCCGATGCGGCAACGCTGCTCGGGCGCGCGCTGGTCGCGGCCTCGGAGCGCGCCGGCTGCCCGGTGAGCCTCGCCGAAGCGGACTGGACGCGCTGGGCGAGCGCCACCTTCGCGGGCGCACGGCACAGCGTCGTGCTGGTGGGTACGCAGTCGCCCGCGCTCGACGCATGGCTCGCTGCGCTGCCCGAGGCCGAGTTCGCGCTGCGCGGCCATCTGGTCGCCGACCTCAAGCTGGTGCGCGTGCGCCATGCGGGCGCCGCTCGCACCGTGGAGATCGAAGCGCTGACGGTGGAGGAGCGCTGATGAACCCGGGGGAGGGTGTAATCTTTGTAATCTTCCGCGGCGCCCCGGCGCCACGGTTCAGGCGCGGCGGGCGAGGTTCCTGAGGGTGACCAGCGCGTCTTCCAGCCCGCGCTCGTGCTGGCGGCGCTCCACGAACGCCGGAGCCGACGGCGCGGGCTCGGCCTCGCGGCCCGTCGCCAGCCCGTTGCGGACCATGCCGCGCTCGAGCCGCTCGAGCAGTGCATGGACCGAAGCCTCGGTTTCCGGCCGCATGATCCGCTCCTCGGCCGGAGCCGGCGCGGCGGCCAGCGGGCGCACCGGCGGCGTCAGCTCGAACACTTCGAAGCGCTCGCGCACCTGCGGCTGCGGTTTGGGGCGTAACGGCGAAAGCTTGACAGGGGGAGGCAGCGGCACGTCCGGGATCGCGTTCGGATCGAACGCCGCGAGCGGCTGCGAGAAGTCCTGCGGGAGCGCGCGCTCGACGGGTTCGGGCGCGGCAGCGGTCGCCGGCGCGGGCGCCGGCATGGGCTCGGATTCCGGCGCGGGCGCCTCGGCGGCCGTCACGATCGGGCGGGGCGCGCTTTCGGCTACCCTGCCGATCCTCAACCCTTCTTCCGCTTCCTCCGCACAGACTTCCAGGAACGGAGTCCCCAGGTCGCGCATGGCGAACAGCGGCGGGCGCGGCGGCGCGTCGGGATGCGCGTCGGCGCGGCGCAGCACCGGCGTCGTCAGCAGATATTCGTCGGCCGCGTCGCGCTTGCGTGCGGCGTGCAGCGTCACTCCGCGCGAACCGATCAGCACGAAGGACGCGAGCCATGCAAAGCCCGCGACCGTTCCGCCCAATCCGACCGCAAACAGCGCACGCGCGGTCCAGCCGAGCGGCGGCTCGGCGGCGGCGATCACGGCCGGAAGCCCGCTCGCCATCACCAGGCTCTCCAGCGTCGCGCCGGGCACGACCAGCGCCACTGTGCCAGCGGCGATTCCCAGCAGGACGGCAATGACAGGCGCTATCGGCAGGTTCATGCGTTCACCGGAGGCGTGTGCGGCCACGAGAGGTTCATCGACTCCATAGTAGAAAGTTTTTGGTAAACAGAGTCATACCGGGCGACGTTTGAGGCCCAGTTTCGTTCCTCCTCGACGAAGGCTCGCGCCCGATTCCGGCGCGATTCCCAATCGTTACGCGCCTCGAACAGTCCTGCCACCGAGCGGGCGAGCGCGGCGGGGTCGTCGGAGACGAAGAGTGTGCCGGTGTCGCCGTCGCGAATCAGCTCGCGGTGCCCGCCGACGTCCGATGCCGCGACCAGCCGGCGCTGCGCCATCGCCTCCAGCGGCTTCAGCGGCGTCACCAGTTCGGTCAAGCGCATGTGCTTGCGCGGGTACACCAGCACGTCGATCAGGCTGTAGTAGCGCTCGACCTGATCATGCGGCACGCGGCCGACGAAGCGGATACGATCGGCCACGCTCGAAGCCTCGGCCTGCGCCCTGAGCGCCGCCTCCATCGGGCCGCCGCCGACGAGGATCAGCCGCATCGACGGCCGCGCCGCGACGAGCGCGGGCATCGCCTCGATCAGCACGTCGAGTCCCTCATAATCGTAGAAGGAGCCAATGAACCCGATCGTCTCCGCCCCCTCGACTCCCAGCTCGGCGGCGAGCGCGGCGTCATAAGGCAGCGGCTCGCCGAACAAGCCCAGATCGACGCCGTTGGGCGAGATCATGATCTTGCCCGGATCGATCCCCCGCGCCACCAGGTCGCGCTTCAGCCCCTCGCAGATCACCGCGACGGCATCGGCCTTGCGCACGGCCCGCGTTTCCAGCGCGCGGGTGGCGCGATACTTCAGGCTGCCTTCGCGCCCGGTGCCGTTGCCCACCGCGGCGTCTTCCCAGAAGGCGCGGATCTCATAGACCAGCGGCAGGCCCAGCCGCGTGGCGACGCGCCCTGCCGCCATCGCGTCGAGCACTGGCGAATGGGCGTGGAGCACGTCCGGGCGCCACTTGCGCGCCACCGCCTCGATCCGCCGCGCGAACGCCGCGACCTCGCGCAGCTCGCCGATCACCGGCGGGCCCGAATTGACGCGCGGGGTGCGATGAAAGCGGATGCCGTCGATCGTCTCTTCGTCGGTGTCGAACTTGCCGTGCCGGCAGCCCGTCACTGCCGCCACTTCATAGCCGCGCGCCATCTGCGCCTTCAGAATCGCCCGGGTCCGGAAAGTGTAACCGCTGTGGAGCGGCAGGCCGTGGTCGAGGATATGGAGGATCCGCATGGCCGCCTCCTGCCACGCGAGCACTTAACGCGGCGTCA
>DATLJJ010000419.1:0-12227 GCA_035538975.1 Sphingomonas sp.
TATGACATGTCAGAATACCATCGCGAGGCGGCGCTGCTGCCCGAATGGTATTGCCCGGCAGTGGGGCTGGAGGTTGATGCGGCCGGCTATGCCGAGGCGTGGAACAAGGTGCTGGCGCCGGTGCTGGGCGGTCACACGCCGGTCACGGTGCTGCGCGATTATCACGCCGAGAACATCATGCTGATCGAGGGAAGCGAGAGCCTGGGCCTGCTCGATTTCCAGGACGCGCTGGCGGGGCATCCCGCCTACGATCTCGTCTCGCTGCTCCAGGATGCGCGGCGAGACGTGGCGGCAGAGCTGGAGACTGCGATGCTCGACCGGTACAAGCGGATCACCGGCACGGGCGACGCCTTCGACGTCGCCTATCACGTGCTGGGCGCCCAGCGAAACGCCAAGATCATCGGCATCTTCACCCGGCTGTGGAAACGCGACGGCAAGCCGCGCTATCCCGGCATGTGCCCGCGCGTCTGGGGCTATCTCGAGCGCGACCTGGCGCACCCCGCGCTCAAGCCGGTGGCCGACTGGTTCGATGCGAACGTGCCCGCCGACAAGCGCGGCGATCCGCTGGCGATTGCGGGCGAATGACCAGCGGCACCACCTATTCGCTGCGCCCGCAGCCGGCGGCGGCCGTTCCGGAGACGGCGATGGTGATGGCCGCCGGGCTGGGCAAGCGCATGCGCCCGCTCACTGCGACGCGCCCCAAGCCGCTGGTGGAAGTCGCCGGCAAGCCGTTGATCGACCATGTCTTCGATCGGTTGCGCAGCGCGGGTATCAAGCGCGCGGTGGTCAACGTCCATTATCTCGCCGACCAGATGGAAGCGCATCTCAAGGCGCGGGTGAAGGACATGGAGGTGCTGATCTCCGACGAGCGCAGGCAGCTCATGGAGACGGGCGGCGGGCTGGTGCAGGCGCGCGAACTGATCGGCGACGCGCCCTTCGTGTGCGTCAACAGTGACAATCTCTGGGTCGACGGGCCGATCGACGCGATTCGCCAGCTCGCCGAGCAATGGGACGACGCGCGCATGGATGCGCTGCTGCTGGTCGTGCCGCTCGCGCGGGCGAACAGCCATCCGGGGCAGGGAGATTTCAGGCTCGATCCCGTCGGGCGGATCGTCGAACGGCGCAAGCCGGGGCGGCTGGCGCCCTTCGTATTCACCGGCGTCCAGATCCTCTCGCCGCGCGTGATCCGCGACTGGCCGGAGGGACCTTTCTCGACCAACCTGTTCTGGAATCGCGCGATGGAGCAGGGGCGGCTGTGGGGCGCGGTGCATCAGGGGCTATGGTTCGACGTCGGGTCGCCTCAAGCGATCAAGGCGACCGAGGCGGTGCTCGCGGAGATGTGATTCGCGCTCTCCCTTTCGAGAGAAAGCGATAGTAGCCTCGCGCCAAATGCCCGAACGCCTCCACCTCTACACCATCCCGCCGCACCGCGCCTTCGCGGACGCGCTGGCGATCGGGCTGATCCGGCGTTTCGGAAGCGATCCGATGCGGCTGGCGCGCGGGCTGGTGCTGCTCCCCAACAATCGTGCCAGGCGGGCGATTCAGGAGGCGTTCGTGCGCGCGAGCGGCGGCGGGCTGCTGCTGCCGCGGCTGGTGGCGGTCGGCGACCCCGAGCTCGACGAAACGGTGGGGTCAGTGCTCGACCCGGCCGGCGACGCGGAGCCGGTGCCGCCTGCGGTGGCACCGCTGCAGCGCCGGATGATCCTGGCGCGACTCATCGGCGAGGCGGGCGAGCGCGTCGATGCCGCCGAGGCGGTGCGGCTCGCGGGCGAGCTTGGGCGGACGCTCGACCAGCTGCTCGTCGAGGAGGTACCGCCCCGCAAGCTGCGCGAGCTGGAGCTGGCGCAGGAGCTTTCGGCGCATTGGGAACGCTCGCTCAGGTTGTTCGAGCTGGTGCTGTCGCGCTGGCCCGGAGAGCTGGAGCGGCTGGGGCGGATCGATCTGGCCGAGCGGCGGCGGCGCCTGCTCGACAGAGTGGCGGTGCGCTGGCGGCAGAGTCCGCCGGACGGCTTCGTCTGCGCGGCGGGCATCACCACGTCGGCGCCTGCGGTGGCGCGGCTGCTGCGCGTGGTGGCGGAGCTGCCGCAGGGAATGGTGGTGCTGCCGGGGCTCGCGACCGGGATCAGCGACGCCGAATGGGAGCTGCTCGGGCCGCACGCGCCCGATCCCGTCACGGGCAGGCGCCGGCGGAGCATCGAGACGCACCCGCAATATCACCTCAAGCTGCTGCTCGACCGGATGGGCGTGCACCGGAGCGAATTCGATCCCTGGCGCGCGGCGAGCGAGCATGACGCGCCGCCTGCGCGCAGCAAGGCGATCGCATCGGCTATGGCGCCGCCCGAGCTGACGCACGGCTGGACGGCACTGCCCGCGGCCGAGCGGCGGCTCGACAAGGTGCGCGCGCTCGAAGTCGCAACGCCGGCCGAGGAAGCGCAGGCGATCGCGCTCGCGCTGCGCGAGGCGCTGGAGACGCCCGGCCGCACTGCGGCGCTGGTGACGCCCGATCGCGCGCTCGCCCGGCGCGTGGCGGCGCATTGCGCGCGCTGGGGGCTGGCGATCGACGACACCGCGGGCCAGCCGCTCGCGATGCTGCCGCCCGGCACGTTGCTGCTCGCGCTGGCCGACGCCGGCGCGCAGGGCTTCGCGCCGCTGCCGTTGCTGGCGCTGCTCAAGCATCCGCTGGTGATGCCCGACACCCGGCCCGAATGGCTGGAGGGTGCGCGCGCGCTCGACCGGGCACTCCGCGGTCCGCGGCCGGCGGCGGGGCTGGCGGGGATCGACCGGCATCTCGCCGAGCAGGACGGGCGCGATGGACCGATCCGCCGCGCGGCGCAGCGCTGGTGGACCGAGGCGCGTGCGCTGCTCGCGCCGCTAGAGGACGTGTTCGGGGCTGGTGCACGGCCGATCCCCGAGCTGCTCGCGGCACTGCGCGAGACGGCGCAGGCGCTGGGCGGGGACGCGCTGTGGAGCCGCGCCGACGGACGCGCCGCCGCGGACCTGCTCGACACGCTCGAGCGTGAGGCCGAACACGGCCCGCCGCTCGCCGAACCCGCCGCGCTGGGGCCGATGCTGCGCACGCTGATGGACGAAGTCGCGGTTCGTCCACCGCAGGGCGGACATCCGCGACTGGCGATCCTCGGTCTGCTCGAAGCGCGGCTGCAGACCGCCGACCTGATGATCCTGGGCGGGCTCAACGAAGGCGTGTGGCCCGGGCTCCCCGCGCCCGACCCGTGGCTCGCCCCGCGCATCCGCGCCGAGCTGGGGCTGCCGGGATTGGAGCGCCGCATCGGGCTGGCCGCACACGATCTCGCAGGTGCACTGGGCGCTCCCGAGGTGTTGCTGACGCGCGCACGGCGCGATGCAAGCGCGCCGACGATCGCCTCGCGCTTCTGGCTGCGGCTTGAGGCCCTGTCTGGCGGGCTCGAGCGGGCAGGGGAGCTGGAGGCGTGGCTGCGCGCAGTGGACGAGGCTGGCAAGCCCGAGCCGAGCGAGCGGCCGGAGCCGTGCCCGCCGGTCGAGCAGCGGCCCAAGGCGATTTCGGTCACCGAAGTCGACCGGTTGAAGGCTGATCCCTACGCCTTTTACGCCCGGCGGATGCTGCGGCTCATGCCGCTCGATCCCGTCGATGCCGATCCGAGCGCAGCGTGGCGGGGCACGGCAGTACACGCCGTTCTTCAGAAATGGTTCGAGCTCGACGATTGCGCGCCCGGCAAGCTGCGCGCGCGCGCCGAGGCGATGCTGGACGACGAGCGTACGCACCCGATGATGCGCGCGTTGTGGCAACCGCGGCTGATGGAGGCGATCGACTGGATCGCAGCCGAGATCGCCGCCGATCCGGCCCGGAAGGTGCTCGCGGTGGAGAAGCGCGGTGTGATCGAGTTCGCCGGTGTGGAGCTGAGCGGCACGTTCGATCGGATCGACCGGCTGGCCGACGGCGGCTTGGCCGTGGTCGATTACAAGACCGGCAAGCCGCCGAGCCTCGCAGCGGTGCGCGAGGGGTTCAGCCTCCAGCTCGGACTGCTGGGGCTGATCGCCGAAAGTGGCGGGTTCGACGGGATCGAGGGGCGCGCGAAGGGCTTCGAATATTGGTCGCTCTCGCGCAACCGCGCCGGCGGCTTCGGCTATGTCGAGAGCCCGTGCGATCCCAAGCGTCGCGACTATCTGCCCGCCGACGATTTCGTAGCGGCGGCGATGCGCGCGTTCGAGGGGGCGGCGGTCAAATGGCTGACCGGCGAGGAGCCTTTCACTGCCAAGCTCCACCCCGATTACGCACCCTATGCCGAATATGACCAGCTGATGCGTCGCGACGAATGGTATGGCCGTGACTGAAACGGAAGCGACCCTTTTGCACTCTTGTACCCCGGCGAAGGCCGTGGCCCAGGTTCCGTTCGGCTTCGAGGATCGCACGCCCTCACGAGCGCATCGCAACTGGGCCCCGGCCTTCGCCGGGGTACTGCCTACGTCGGAAATCCATGGCTGAGCTTCGTCCGCTCCACCCGCTCAAGGGCAACCAGCGCAGGGCGAGCGATCCTGAGCGCCATGTGTGGCTCTCCGCCTCCGCAGGTACCGGCAAGACGCAGGTGCTGGCGGCACGCGTGTGGCGGCTGCTGCTCGCTGGCGTCGATCCGGGTGCGATCCTGTGCCTCACCTTCACCAAGGCGGGCGCCGCCGAAATGTCCGAGCGGATCACCGGGCGGCTGGCGCGCTGGGTACGGGCGAGCCGCGAGGAGCTGTTCGCCGATCTCGAGGCACTGGGCGAGGATTCGGGCCCCGAAGCGCAGGCTCGCGCCCGCACGCTCTTCGCCAAGGTGCTCGACGCGCCCGGCGGCGGCATCCGCATCCAGACGATCCACAGCTTCTGCCAGTCGCTGCTCGCTGCCTTCCCGGTCGAGGCGGGGCTGGTCCCCGGTTTCCGCCCGCTCGACCAGCGCGAGGAAGCGGTGCTGGCGCGCGAGGCGCTGGCGGAGATGCTGGTCACCGCCGAACGCGACGGGCGGGGGCAGCTGATCGACGCCGTCGGCGCGCTGAGCCTCAGGCTCGGCGAGGGCAAGGCCGAGGCTTTCCTCAAGGCCTGCGCGAGCGCCGCCGAGGCGATGGAGGCGCTGCCGAGCGGCATTCAGCCGTTCCTGCGCCGCGCGTTCGACCTGCCGGCCGGCGACATCGACGCCGAGCTGGAGCGCTGTTGCGCCGACGAGTCGTTCGACTGCGAGAGCCTGCGCCAGATTGCCGCGATGAACGCCGGCTGGGGTTCGGCGCGCGGGCTGGAGCGAGCGGATGCGATCGCGCGCTGGCTGGGGCAATCGCCCGCCGAGCGCGCGGAAGGCCTCGATGCGCTCCACCTTGTCTGGGCCACCGCAAAGGGCGATCCGCGCTCCTTCGCCAAGGGGCAGGCGCCGCAGGACGCCGGCTATGCCGAACTGGCGATGCGGCTCCACGGCCGGTGTGCCGAGCTGCTGGCGATGAAGGTCCGCGCCGACTATGCCGACCTTCTCGCGCAGGCGCTGGAGGCCGGCCGCGCCTATGCCGAAACCTATGCGCGCGCCAAGCGGCGCACCGGCGCGGTGGATTTCAACGACCTGATCCGCCGCACTGTCGAGCTGCTGGCCGAGCCCGGCATGGGCGAATGGGTGCGCTTCAAGCTCGATCAGGTGACCGAGCATGTGCTGATCGACGAGGCGCAGGACACCAATCCGCAGCAGTGGGCGATCGTGAGCGCGATCGCCGACGAGTTCTTTACTGGCGAGGGCGCGCGCGGGCAGACGATCCGTACGCTCTTCACGGTGGGCGACTACAAGCAGGCGATCTTCGGCTTCCAGGGCACCGACCCGATCTATTTCCGCGCGGCCTTCGAGCGCTTCCGCGAACGGGCGCTGGTGCACGCCGAATATGAAGTCGATGCCCGCGGGCTCGAATCGTTTTCGCTCACCCACAGCTTCCGCTCGACCCGCCCCGTGCTCGAATTCGTCGACGCGGCGATCGGCACGCTTCCCGACCCCGGTATGGGCGAGTTCAGCGACGCCGAGGAACATGCCAGCGAAGTGCCCGGTCCCGGCACGGTCACGCTCTGGCCGCCGGTGATCGAGGGCGGCAGCGACGAGGACGAGGAAAGCTGGGTCAGCGACGCGACGCGCAAGCTCGCCGGAGACATCGCCAGGGCGATCAAGGGCTGGCTCGATCAGGGGCTGATGCTCGAGAGCAAGGGGCGGGCGCTGCGCCCGGAGGACGTGATGATCCTCGTCAAGCGCCGCGGCGAGCTCGCTTCGCTGATCGTCGCGCGGCTCTATGCCGAGGGAGTGCCGGTGGCGGGCGTCGACCGGCTGCGGCTCAATGCGCCGCTGGCGGTGCAGGATCTGCTCGCGGCGGTGCGCTTCGCGCTCCAGCCCGAGGACGATCTGTCGCTCGCCTCGCTGCTCGTCTCGCCGCTGATCGGCTGGAGCCAGGACGAGCTGATGGCCGCGGCGGTGCGCGAGCGCGGCGGGCTGTGGCGGCATCTGCGGGCGACGCAGCCGGAGGCGCGGTTGGCGCCGCTCCACGCGCTGCTCCGCCGCGCCGATATCGCGACGCCCTATCGCTTCCTCGAGGAGATCCTCTCCGGCCCGATGCAGGGACGGCGCAAGCTGCTCCACCGGTTGGGCGAGGAAGCGCGCGATCCGATCGAGGAGCTGCTCAACGCCGCGCTCAACTTCGAGAGGCTCGCAACGCCCTCGCTCCAGCGCTTCCTCGACTGGTTCGATCGCGGCGATGTCGAGATCGTGCGCGACGCCGCCCAGCCGCAGGCGGCGGTGCGCGTGATGACCGCGCACGGCGCCAAGGGGCTCCAGGCGCCGCTGGTAATCTTGGCCGATGCGACGGTGGACCCGACGCGAAGCCCGCGCGACATGCTGCTCTGGGCGCCCGACGGACACGGCGGCCCGGCTTTCCCGATCTTCCGCCCGCGCGCAGCCGAGCGGGCAGGGCCGCTCGAAGACGTAGTGGCGGCGCAGGACGCGCGCGAACTGGAGGAGCATTGGCGGCTCTTCTATGTCGCCGCCACACGTGCCGAGGAGCGGCTGGTGGTGGCGGGCGCGCTGGGGCCGCAGGCCAGGGGCGTCCCCCCGGCCAAGAGCTGGTATGCTGCGAGCGCCGCCGCGCTCGATGCGCTGGGGGTGGAGCAGGGCGAGGGTATTCGCGAGTTCCGCGGGCGGAGCCAAGCAGCACCCGTCGCCCGCAAGCCCGAAGTTCGATTGGCAGAAGCGCCCCGACAGACGCTTCCCGATTGGACGGGCCGGCCCGCTCCTGTCGAGGCGCGGCCGCCGCGGCCGCTCGCGCCGTCGTCGCTGGGCGAGGACCTGGTCGCCGATCCTCCGCCCACGCCGGCGATGCGGCTCGCTGCCGAACGCGGGCGGCTGCTCCACGCGCTGTTCGAGCGGCTGCCGGCGGTCGAACCCGCAGCGCGTGTCGCGGCTGCCGACCGCTGGCTTGCGGGTGCCGGCGGCGTGGCCGATGCCGAACTGCGCGCCGCGCTGGCCGCCGACGCGCTTGCGGTGACCGAGGACCCGCGCTTCGCCGAGCTGTTCGGCGCGGATGCGCTCGCTGAGGCGCCGATCGCTGCGGTTGTCGAGGGCGGGCATGTCGTCTCCGGCACCGTCGACCGGCTGGTGGTGTTGCCTGATCGCGTACGCGTGGTGGACTTCAAGACGGGGCGCCGCGGCCCTGCGGGGCTGGACGACATCCCGCCCTACCATCTGCGCCAGATGGCAGCCTATGCCGCGGCGCTGTCGGTGATCTTTCCGGGCCGGAGAATCGAGGCGGGATTGCTCTACACCGCCGGGCCGGTGCTCCACCTGCTGCCCGACGTATTGCTGGCTGCGCACAAGCCGGGCTTCGGGGCGACGGAGCAAAGCTTGGCCCCGGGCGCTTGAGCAAGGCGCACTGCCCACATAAGTAAGGCATCAAGACATACAGGAGACACTGCCATGGCCACCTCGGCTGTTACCGACGCAAGCTTCGAAGCGGACGTTCTGCGGGCCGACAAGCCCGTGCTCGTCGACTTCTGGGCCGAGTGGTGCGGGCCGTGCCGCATGATCGCGCCGGCGCTCGAGGAACTCGCCGCCGAGCTGGGCGACAAGGTCGAGATCGTGAAGATCGACATCGACGAGAATCCCGACGCGCCGACCAAATACGGCGTGCGCGGCATCCCGACGATGATCCTGTTCAAGAACGGTCAGCCGGCCGCCACGCAGGTCGGCGCGATGCCCAAGAGCGGCATCAAGCAGTGGATCGAACGCGAGCTTTGAAATGAATGCCGGTCCGGCGATCGTCGCCGGACCGGTTCGATCAGCTATTCGCGCCAATAGTCATGCCGCTCCGAGCCGTCGAAAACGGCCCGAGTGCAGACAGCAGCGCCTGAAAGCTTTTTCCCGAGCCGCAGGGGCAGGGGTCCTTTCGGCCGAGCTTCTCGATCAGCTCGATATCGCCATGAACGAAGCGAAGCCCGCGCTTCACCTGCGTTTCCGATGGATAGCCTTTGCGGCGTTTACTCGTGACCTCGAAAGCAGGGGAGGTCGTCGTGATCATGATGGCGTGCCATTTGATCCTCCGTTGCCGAGCCGCACCGATCGGCGGCGCGACGCCCTTGCATTCCCTTGCTTGAATCACAAGCCTCGCGTGTCTGGACGGAACCGCTCGTGCCGCGGCAGATCGTCGCCCGGTTCGGCCCAGGGAATGCGGCTGGCGTAGAAGATGTGAAAGCCGGGCACGACCTTCTCTGGCTCGTCCAGCGTGGCGATGGAGAAGTCGACCGTCTCGGGTTGGTGGTTCACGCGCATGTAGAGCGGTGTACCGCATTGGGTGCAGAAGCGGCGGTGGCCGAAATCGCTCGACGCGACGCTGCCGACCAGCGCCTCGCCTTCGGTGAAGACGAAGTCATCGACTGGCACCGTGGCGAAGGCCATCGCCGGGCTCCCCGAGTTGAGCTGGCAGGTGCGGCAATGGCACCAGCCTGCGTCATAGGGCGCCGACAGCAGACGGTAGCGCACCGACCCGCAGAGGCACCCGCCTTCCATGCCTGCCTCCCTTCGATTCAGCTCCGATAATCGGCGTTGATCGAAATATATCCATGCGTGAGGTCGCAGGTCCAGACCGTGGCGCGGCCCTCGCCGATGCCGAGGTCCACGCCGATCTCGATCTCGCGGCCCTTCAGATGCGCGGCGACCGGCGCTTCGTCATAACCTTCTACTGCCAGCCCGTTGCGCGCCACCTGCGTGGCGCCGAAGCGGATCGCGAGCCGGTCGCGCTCGGCGGGTTCGCCTGCCTTGCCCACTGCCATCACGACGCGCCCCCAATTGGCGTCCTCGCCCGCGATCGCGGTCTTCACCAGCGGCGAATTGGCGATCGACATGGCGATACGGTGCGCGCTGCGGTCGCTCTCGGCGCCTTCGACGGTGATCTCGATCAGCTTCTGCGCGCCTTCGCCGTCGCGCACGACGAGCAGTGCGAGCTGGTGGCAGAGATCGGCGAGCGCGGCGCGAAAGGCGTCGGCACCGGCATCCTCGTCGCCGGTCAGCGGCGCGTTGCCCGCCTTGCCGGTCGCGAAGGCGAGCACGGTGTCGCTGGTGGAGGTATCCCCGTCCACGGTGATGCACGAGAAAGTCTTCGCGTTCGCGTCGCTCAGAGCGCGCTGCAGGAATTCGGGCGCGACCGCGGCATCGGTGAAGACGAAGCCGAGCATCGTCGCCATGTCCGGCGCGATCATCCCCGATCCCTTGATGATGCCGACGAGGTTTACGGTACGCCCGTCGACCACGGCCTGCGTCACCGCCGCCTTGGCGAAGGTGTCGGTGGTCATGATCGTCGATGCGGCGTCTTCCCAGCCGCAAGGCTCGGCGGTGAAGGCGGCGGCGAGGCCTGCCTCGCTCTTGTCGATCGGCAGCGGCACGCCGATCACGCCGGTGGAGGCGAGGAACACGTCCGAGGGATCGCAGCCCAGGTGCTGCGCAGCCCTGGCGGCGAGGTTCTCCACCGCCGCGCGGCCGCGGTCGCCCGTGAAGGCATTGGAATTGCCTGCGTTCACCACCAGCGCGCGCGCCTGGCCCAGAACCAGCGCCTTGCGGCACCATTCGACCTCGGGCGAGGGGCAGCGGCTCTGCGTCAGCACGCCCGCGACGCTCGTGCCTTCGTCGAGCGTGACGAAGGTCAGGTCGCACCGGTCCCAGGTCTTGTACCGCGCGCGGGCGACGCGAAGCGTCACGCCGGGGATGGCGGGCAGGCTGGGGAAAGCGGCGGGGGCGAGGGGGGAGCGGGTTTCGGACATGGCGCCCGGATAAGCGCACGGGAGGCACATGAAAAGCGGTCGATTGGCCGGCATTTCTTCGCTAGCATTCCTTGGGGGAATTGATGACGATCGATCCGGACGAGAAAGAACCCGAAAGTCGTGCCGGCGCCAGCATGCTTTGGGGAGACAGCCCGGCGCTGCGCAATGCAGCGATCGTGCTGATGGGCCTGCTCCTGGGAGTGATCCTCTATGGAGTAGGCACGATGGCGGCGGCAGTTGGCAGGAAGGCCGCCGACGGCTGGGCGCGCCTGAGTGAAGCTGTTGAGAGCGTGGCCGTCGAACCGGCGCCCCGACGCGTCGAGATCGATGCGATCCCGCCGGACCTGTCAGACCTGCCGGTCGCTCGGCCGCAGGGCGACCCTGCGACATGGTTCACGACGGACGACTATCCCACAGAGGCGCTACGGCAGGGCGCTCAAGGGACCGTCGCGTTCGGCGTAGAGGTGGATCGCAGTGGCAGGCTGGCGCGCTGTTTCATAGTGGAATCGAGCGGGTCGTCTGTGCTGGATTCGGCAACTTGTGCGCTCGTGAGGGAGCGTGGACACTTCGAACCCGCAGTTGATCCTGACGGGCGGCGCCACCGAAGTCGCTTCCAAAGGCGGGTCCGCTGGCAGATTCCCGGGTAGCCACGCACCGATGGGGCGCGGCTTCCAAATTCGTCCGCAAATAATCAAGCGGGGAAACGCTGGTAAAATAGGATTTGATCCGCTTTTGTTCTTGGATGGCTCCGTTGCTGCTCTCCACCGGCCACCACGAGCGTCGCGTTGCTGTTGCGCCAGTGTCGTTTCGTTGTCGCGTCGCAGGCGCAAACCGCCTGCTTGCCCGCGAAAACGCGTTGTCGAGTCAAGCGGAGTCAACCGGACGGTCGCCTGGATGGCGCAGTTTCGGAACGGAAATCGTTACCAAAACGTCTGGCGAGCAGAGCTTTTGATTAGACGAATGCCACCCGGCACATTATGTCGCTGCCTCCTGCTGTGAGAGAGCCGATTTGAACCTGCTGCTTCTCCTGACTGCGTTGTTCGCGAGCCTGACCGGTGGCGGTTCGGGCGATCGCGCGCTGCGTCAGGTGCAGGACGTCGCCGTCGTCCGCGCTGCCGAGGCGATGCAGGTCGCAGTCGATCCCGCGCAGCGCGTGCTTCCCGCAGCGGCCCACACCGGCGTCACCGGCGTCCAGCGGAACCTGCTTCCGCAGACCCGCGCCGTGCCGCTTGTCGCGACCCATCTGCCGTTCGAGCGTCGGCTCGAATAGCCTTGGTGCCCGGCGCGCCGAAGCCGCGCGCCCTTCCTCATTGCGCTTGATGCGGGCGGCCGCCGTGCCGTGCCCGTTTGACCAACATTCAGATACGACAGGAAAAATCCATGTTCGGCGGCCTGGCCAAGACCATTTTCGGTTCCTCCAACGAGCGTTACGTCAAGTCGCTCGGAGCGATCGTCCAGAAGATCAATGCGTTCGAGCCGACCATCTCGGCGATGGACGACGCGACTCTGGCGAACCAGACGGTGCTGTTCCGGGAGCGGCTCGCGAACGGCGAGAAGCTCGACTCGATCCTCCCCGAAGCCTTCGCCACGGTGCGCGAGGCGGCGAAGCGCACGCTCGGCCAGCGCCACTATGACGTGCAGATGATCGGCGGCATCGTGCTCCACCGCGGCGAGATCGCCGAGATGCGCACGGGCGAGGGCAAGACGCTGGTGGCGACCCTCGCCACCTATCTGAATGCGCTGCCGGGGCAGGGCGTGCACGTGGTGACGGTCAACGACTATCTCGCCAAGCGCGACGCCGAATGGATGAGCCAGGTCTATGGCTTCCTGGGCCTGACCACGGGCGTGATCATCCCCAACCTCACCGACCAGCAGCGCCGCGACGCTTATGGGGCGGACATCACCTACGGCACGAACAACGAGTTCGGCTTCGACT
>DATLJJ010000420.1:0-3483 GCA_035538975.1 Sphingomonas sp.
CGGTGTAGAATTGCAGCCGCACCGGGATGCCGAAGCGGTCCCTGAGCGGCGTAGTGAGCAGCCCCTGGCGCGTGGTGGCACCGACCAGGGTGAAGCGCGGCAAGTCGATCCGCACCGATCGGGCCGAGGGACCCTCGCCGATCATCAGGTCGAGCGCGCGGTCCTCCATCGCGGGGTAGAGGACTTCCTCGACCGCGGGGTTGAGGCGATGGATCTCGTCGATGAAGAGGACGTCGCCGTCCTCCAGATTGGTGAGCAGCGCGGCGAGATCGCCCGACTTGGCGATCACCGGGCCCGAAGTGGCGCGGAACCCCACGCCAAGCTCACGCGCGATGATCTGCGCGAGCGTGGTCTTGCCGAGCCCGGGGGGGCCGAAGAAGAGGACGTGATCGAGCGCGTCGCCGCGCGACTTGGCGGCATCGATAAACACACGGAGGTTCTCGCGCGCGGCGCGCTGGCCGACGAATTCGTCGAGCCTTTTGGGACGGAGCGCCGCGTCCACGTCCTCGGGACGGCGGGATGCGGTGAGGATGCGGTCGGCGTCGGTCATGGTCAGATGTTCTCTAACCGTTCGCATGCCCCTCTGTCGAGGTGCGATGCCGGCCGCATCCCCCAGTAGTCAGAAGAAGGCGTCGTAGATCACGTCGACGATGCGCCGGTCACGCCGGCGGACCAGCAGCAGATCGGGGCCGTAGCGCACCCACATATGTCCCGGAGGCGGCGCGCCCAGGCCGACCAGGCGATAGTCGTTGAAGAAATAGCGCGTCGACCAGAACAGCGTAGGCAGGATGAGCCCGGCCCGCCAGCGGCGATAGCTCC
Source organism: Sphingomonas sp. (assembly GCA_035538975.1). Lineage (GTDB taxonomy): Bacteria > Pseudomonadota > Alphaproteobacteria > Sphingomonadales > Sphingomonadaceae > Sphingomonas. The sequence continues at coordinate 820 of DATLJJ010000420.1, forward strand.
AGCCGCGCGGATAGTTCCAGCCGGGACGTTGAATCGGCCGGAATCCGGGCGGGCGCCCCTGTCCGGGGCGGTGCGGCGGTCGCGCGACGGGCGGACGCGTGGGTCGTTGCGGCGGGCGAGCAGTGGGCGGTCGGCCGGGGCGCTGGGTCGGGCGTGCGGCAGGTGGCCGGCTCGGCCGCTGGGTCGGACGGGCGGCGGGCGGGCGGTTAGCAGGTGGACGCGCCTGCGGCGGACGCTGGGGCTGCGATGCTCCGGGCCTCTGCGGCCGCTGCTGCTGCGACTGCATGGCGACTGCGATGTCGGGTACGACGAGCACCAGCGCACTGGACAAGAGAAGAAGCCGTTTCATGCCATTCTCCTTTCCCCCGCCCCGCCGATGCTAGGCTTTCCGGCAGGCGAAGGATAGTTGCGGCCGGCACACCGGCTCGCCCGCAGGCCGTCCCGGCGCATCCCGGCCTTTTACTTGGCCGCCTTCCTGAGCGCCAGGCGCACCAGCGCATCGAGCGTGGCGCCGTCGCCGAGTTCGTCGTTGGCGGCGTTGACGGCGGTGCTCGCCTCGGCGGGCTTGAAACCGAGGTTGAGGAGCGCGGAAACTGCGTCGGCGGCGGCACCGCCGCTCGGGACCGGGGCCGCGCCCACACCGCCGAGCGCAATGCCGCCGGCCTTGTCCTTGAGCTCGTTGACGATGCGCTGGGCGAGCTTGGGGCCGACGCCGTTGGCGCGGGCGATCGTCGCGGCATCGGCGCGCGCGACCGCGGTGCGCAGTTCGTCAGGCGTGAGCAGCGATAGGATCGCCAGCGCCACCTTGGAACCCACGCCCTGGACCGAGGTGAGCAGCCGGAACCAGTCACGCTCGTCGGCGGTGGCGAAGCCCATCAGCCGGATCGAATCCTCCGAGACGAGCATCACCGTGTGCACCGTCACCGCGGAGCCGGTGCCGCCGAGCTTGTCGAGCGTCTTGGCAGAGGCACCGACGAGATAGCCGACGCCGTTCACGTCGATCACGGCGTGATCAGGTCCGCTCGCGGCGAGCAGCCCCTTCAAATGCGCGATCATCGGCCCGCCCTTCCGCTGCGGAAGATTACAAAGATTACACGCTCCCCCGGGTTTTCTGCTTTTCCGAGCCGGTGCTGCGAGGCGGAATCGGCGCGAAGGCGGAGGTGGTCGATCACATCCGGTACATAAGCAGAACAATGGCGTGTAGGAAAGTGAAAACTCGGCTGCGCTCTTGCAGCCCGCGCCGCCCCTTCCATCTTGATGCGGAAAAGGGGGGAATTGCGATGCTGTTGACGATCCTGCTGGGGATGTGGGCGCTGCTGCTGGCGGGCAAGGGCACCCCGATCGGGCAGTGGCTCGAACGCTGGCTGGTCCTGAAGCCCGCTACCACGCTGTCACGCATCCGAAGGAACACAGTGCTGGTGGTGGCGACGCTCGGACTGGTGGCGCTGTTCTGCTGGTGGGTGATCGGACACGAAGGCATGATCATGTACAGCATGGCGCTGCCCGAGCTGAGCGCGGCGCTGGCGATGATCGACCTTGGAGTCGTGCTCGACATCGCAGTGGTGGCGATCGGCGGCGCGGCGGCGGGCGGGTGGCAGGTGCTCCGTGCGCTGATCCGGCCCGCGCGTCCGCGCACTTCGCGGACGCGGCGGGTACGGGCGCTCCGCAAGCCGGCAGCCAACGACGACGGCGAAGGACCGGGGCTGGCGCTGGCCGCCTAGTGCACGCCGCGGCGCGCTGTGGCGAGATGGTGGGCGTGACAGATGGCGACGGCGAGCGCGTCGGCAGCATCGGCGCCGTCGATCTTCACGCCCGGAAGCAGCCGCGCGACCATGGCATGGACCTGCGCCTTCTCGGCCGCGCCGGTGCCGACCACGGCCTTCTTGACGATGCTGGGGGCATATTCGCCGACGTCGAGCCCCGCGCGCGCCGCGGCGCAGAGCACGACGCCGCGCGCCTGGCCGAGCTTCAGCGTGGATTGGGCGTTGGCATTGACGAAGACTTCCTCGCACGCCGCAGCCTGGGGAGCATGATCGGCGATCAGCGCAGCGAGCATCGCATCGAGATGCGCGAGGCGGCGGGCGAGCGGCGCCTGAGGGTCGGTCTTTAGCCGGCCGTTCGCGAGGTGCGAGAGCCGGTTGCCCTCGGCACGGATGAGCCCCCAGCCGGTGGTGCCGAGACCGGGATCGAGGCCGAGGATGATCATTTTCTCACGCAAAGACGCGAAGGCGCGAAGGAAGAAGAAGGAAGAAGGTGGTTCGCGCGGAGGCGCGGAGGCGCGGAGATTGCAGCATTCGCGCGAAGCGCGGGCATCGCCCGGACGTTCGCACGCGCGGCGCCGTTGCCATTTCGGGCTGCTGGCGCAGCGGAGCGAATCTCCGCGTCTCCGCGCCTCCGCGTGAACAGATATTCTTTGCGCCTCCGCGCCCTCGTATGACTCAAACTCAGCCCAGCTTCTCCATCACCTCGTCCGGGACCTCATAGTTGCCCCAGACCTGCTGGACGTCGTCGTCATCGTCGAGCGCGTCGATGAGCTTGAGGAGCGTGGCGGCGTCGTCGGCATCGACCGTGACCATGGTCTGCGGGCGCCAGGCGAGCTTGGCGCCTTCGGATTCGCCGAGCACCGGGGTGAGCGCCTTGGCGACCTCGTGGAGCGAATCCTGC
>DATLJJ010000421.1:0-5311 GCA_035538975.1 Sphingomonas sp.
TGAGCGGTGCGGTCGTCTACAAGACCCCCGACGCGAGCCTGATCGGCCAGGCGCTGGGCGGCACGATCGACCTCAAGACGGTGCGCCCGCTCGCCTATGGCCGGACCGCAGTCGCGATCGGCGTGCGCGGTGAGATCAACGATCTCGGCAAGCTCAACCCGGACATCTCGAACAAGGGCTATCGCTTCAACGCCTCGTACATCGGGCAGAACCAGGCGGGCACGCTCGGCTGGGCGATCGGCTATGCGCGCATGGTCTCGCCGACGGCCGAGGAGCGCTGGCAGGCCTGGGGCTATCCCAACCACAGCGACGGCAATCTCGTGATCGGCGGCGCCAAGCCGTACGTAAAGTCGAACGAGCTGACGCGCGACGGCGTGATGGGCGTGCTCGAGTTCAAGCCCGACGACAAGCTCCACATCACGCTCGACGGCTATTGGTCGCGCTTCAGCGACGAGCAGCGGCTGCGCGGCATGGAGCTCCCCTTCGCCTGGGGCGGACAGGGCGAGACGCTGCTGCCCGGCTACACGGTCGAGGACGGGCTGATCACCCAGGGCACCTGGACCAACGTCAAGGCAGTGCTGCGCAACGACATCGTGCACCGCAAGGTCAATATCTTCGCGGGCGGGCTCAACGTTGCCTATGAGGCCAACGACGACCTGAAGCTCGAAGCCGACGCCAGCTATTCGCGGCTGCGCCGGACCGAAGAGAATATCGAGATCTATGCCGGCAGCGGCCGCGGCGCCGCCAACGGCGTGCGCGACACGATGGGCTTCCAGCTGAATTCGGACGGCGTCGCCAGCTTCTCGCCGACGCTCGACTATACGGACACGAGCATCTTCCAGCTCACCGATCCGCGCGGCTGGTGCGGCCGGCCGGGCTTCCCGGGCGATTGCCAGGACGGCTTCATCAACGCGCCCAAGGTCCGCGACGAGCTCGCCTCGCTGCGGCTCCAGGCGACGCAGAAGATCGGCGACAACCACAGCCTGCGGATCGGCGCCAACTACAGCCAGCGCAAGAAGTCGCTCGTCGACGAAGGCTATGTGCTGACGCACAAGAACTATCCGGCCATCACGCCGATCCCGGACGAGTATCTGTTCGATCCGGTGTCGCTCGACTTCATCGGCATCCCGGCGATGGTGGCCTTCGACAGCGCGCGCTACTTCGAGGACGGCAACTACACGCTGACGCCGGAATCGCTGTGGACCTCGGGCCGCCTGACCAACAGCTTCGAGATCACCGAGAAGGTGCTGACGGGCTTCGCGCAGTTCAACTTCGACGCGCAGGCGGTCCGCGGCAACGTCGGCGTCCAGATCGTCCACACCGACCAGCAGGGCGACGGTTTCGCGGCCTCGAACCTGGGCGGCACGGTGGCTGTCGATCCGCTGCGCGACGGCGACAAATACACCGATATCCTGCCGAGCATGAACCTGAACTTCGAGTTCGCGCCGAACAGCTACGTCCGCTTCGGTGCGGCGCGGGTGCTGGCGCGTGCGCGCATGGACCAGATGAACCCGGGCGTGGGCTTCAACTTCGACATCAACAAGGCGGGCAACACGGACATCAACAGCTCGCCCTGGTCGGCCACCGTCGGCAACGCCAAGCTGCGCCCGCTGATCGCCGATGCGGTGGACGTCGCGATCGAGACCTATTTCGGCCACGGCGGATATTTCTCGGTCAGCGGTTTCTACAAATATCTGGAATCGTTCATCTATCGCCAGAACGATCTGTTCGACTTCACCGGCTATCCCTACAACGGCAACACGCCGCCCGCGATGTGGGAGGGCATCGTCTCGCAGTGGCGCAACGCCGGCGGCGGGCGCGTCTATGGCGCCGAGGCCGCGGCTTCGCTGCCCTTCGGCGTGGTGACCGGTGCGCTCGACGGCTTCGGCGTGCTGGCGAGCGGCACCTATACGCGCAGCAACGTGCGGCTCGGCGGCGCGCCGACCACGCTGCCCGGCCTTTCGGAATGGGTGTTCAACTCGACTGCCTATTACGAGAAGCACGGCTTCCAGGCGCGTGTGAGCGGTCGCTATCGTTCGTCGTTCCTGGCGGAAGTCTCGGGCCTCAGCCTCGCCCGCGATCTCGTTCAGGCGAAGGGCGAGTTCCTGGTCGATGCGCAGATCGGCTATGAATTCCAGGGCGGACCGCTCAAGGGATTGGCCGTGCTGATCACGGGCAGCAACCTGACCAACGAGCCCTTCGTCACCTATCAGAACGGCGACGTGCGGCAGATCCGCGACCACCAGAACTATGGCCGGAACTTCATGGCCGGCCTCAGCTACAAGTTCTGACCGCGTAACGGCATGACGGGGCGCGGTTTGCCCGGCCCCGTCATGACGCGGATCGTCACTTCTTGCAGATGGGCAGCGTCGTGACCGACAATCGCATCAGGGACGTCGTGATCGTCGGCGGCGGCACCGCCGGCTGGATGGCGGCGACGGCGCTGTCACGCGCGTTCGGGCGGCAGCTCGACATCCGTCTCGTCGAGAGCGACGAGATCGGCATCGTCGGCGTGGGCGAGGCGACCATCCCCTCGATCCGTCTGTTCAATGCGCTCGCCGGCATCGACGAGGACGAATTCGTCCGCGCGACGCAGGGCACCTTCAAGCTCGGGATCGAGTTCCAGGGCTGGGGTGCGCCCGGCGAACGCTACATGCATGCATTCGGGCAGGTCGGGCAGGGCCTGGGGATGCTCGAATTCTTCCAATATTGGCTGCGCGGCCGTCGCGAAGGCGTGGCCGGACCGCTGTGGGACTATTCGCTCAACGCCACCGCGGCGTGGGGCGGCAGGTTCGCGAGGCTGCCGCGGATCCCCGAGACCAATATGGAAGGTCTCACCTATGCCTTTCATTTCGATGCGGGCCTCTATGCGCGTCACCTGCGCAGCGTGGCGGAAGCGAATGGCGTCAGGCGCATCGAGGGCAAGATCGTCTCGGTCGAGCAACGGCCGGAGGACGGCTTCGTCCGGTCGGTGACGCTGCAGGACGGGCGCGCGATCGAGGGGGCATTGTTCATCGACTGCTCGGGCTTCCGCGGGCTGCTGATCGAGCAGACGCTCGAAGCCGGCTTCGAGGACTGGAGCCGCTGGCTGCCGTGCGACCGTGCGGTGGCGGTGCCCAGCGAAAACGCCGGGCCGCCGCGACCCTATACCCAGTCGATCGCGCATCAGGCGGGCTGGCAGTGGCGCATCCCGCTCCAGCACCGCACCGGCAACGGCCATGTCTTCTGCAGCGACCATGTGAGCGAGGACGAGGCGACGGCGGTGCTGCTCGCCAACCTGGAAGGCGCGCCGCTCGCCGAACCGCGGGTGCTGCGCTTCAAGGCGGGGAGGCGGCGCAAGTTCTGGGACAGGAACGTGGTGGCGCTGGGGTTGGCCTCGGGCTTCCTCGAACCGCTCGAATCGACGAGCATCCACTTGATCCAGAGCGGCATCGCAAAGCTGATCGCGCTGTTCCCGCACGCCGGCTTCGCGCCCGCGGTCACCGCCGAATACAACCGGCAGGCGGGCTTCGAGTATGAGCGCATCCGCGACTTCATCATCCTCCATTATTTCGCCAACCAGCGCGTCGGGCAGCCCTTCTGGGATCGCTGCCGCGCGATGGCGGTCCCCGACACGCTGCGCGAGCGGCTGGAGCTGTTCCGCGAGACCGGCCGCGTCTTCCGCGAGCATGAGGAGCTGTTCATCGAGATCGGCTGGTACCAGTTGCTCACCGGCCAGAACGTCGTGCCCGACGCCTGGCACCCGCTCGCCGATGCGCTCACCCGCGACGAACTCACGGGCTTTCTCGCCGACCTCAAGACGATCGTGGGCGCGACCGTAGCCAAGCTGCCGACACACGAACAATTCATATCCGCCCGGTGCGCGGCGGTTCCCATGGACTCGCAAAGGAAATCCGCATGATCGGCAGGCTGTTGCTTCCCCTGATCGTCGCAGCCTCGGCCGCCGCGCCCGCCGCGGCGCAGGACTATCGCCAGCGCCTGCCCGAGGACGAGGTCCTCTATTTCCTGCTGCCCGACCGGTTCGAGAACGGCGACACCGCCAACGATCGCGGCGGAGCGAAGGGCGACCGGCTGAGCACCGGTTTCGATCCCGCGGCCAAGGGCTTCTACCACGGGGGCGACCTGAAGGGGCTCACGAAGCGGCTCGACTATGTCCAGGCGCTCGGCGCGACTGCGATCTGGGTGGGGCCGATCTTCAGGAACAAGGCGGTGCAGGGGCCCAAGGGGCAGGAGTCCGCGGCCTATCACGGCTATTGGGTCACCGATTTCCTGAGCGTCGACCCGCATCTGGGCACCAACGCCGACTTCAAGGCACTGGTCGACGCGGCGCATGCCCGCGGGATCAAGGTCTACATGGACATCATCGTCAACCACACCGCGGACGTGATCCAGTATCGCGAGTGCGGCATCCAGGCGTGCGGCTATCGCAGCCGCGCGGACTATCCGTACCAGCGCGCAGGCAAGAACCCCGGCTTCGCGGGCGACCATGTCCAGACGCCGGAGAATTTCGCGAAGCTCACCGATCCGGACTTCGCCTACACCCCGTGGATCCCCGATGCGGAGAAGGGGGTGAAGAACCCCGCCTGGCTCAACGATCCCGTCTATTACCACAACCGCGGCAACTCGACCTTCGAGGACGAGAGCGCGACGATGGGCGACTTCGTCGGGCTCGACGACGTGATGACCGAGAACCCGCGCGTGGTGGCGGGAATGATCGAGATCTTCGGCAGCTGGATCGACCGGTTCAAGATCGACGGTTTCCGCATCGACACCGCGCGGCACGTCAACCCCGAGTTCTGGCAGGCCTTCGTCCCCGCGATGCTCGATCGCGCGAAGGCCAATGGCATCCCCAACTTCCACATCTTCGGCGAAGTCGCGCTCAACAATGCCGAGGACCTCGCGGTCCACACGCGCGTCGACAAGCTGCCGGCGGTGCTCGACTTCGCCTTCACCGACGCCGTCAACCAGGTGGCCGGCGGCAAGGCGGGGACGCGGATGCTCGCGCACGTCTTCCAGGTCGATCCGCTCTACGAGGGCGGGGAGGCGACCGCGCACCGGCTGCCCACCTTCATCGGCAACCACGATCAGGGCCGCACGGGGCTGTTCCTGCGCCGCTATGCGCCCAACGCGAGCATGGACGAGCTGCTCAAGCGCTCGCAGCTCGCGCATGCGATGCTGCTCCTGCTGCGCGGGGTGCCGACGATCTACTCGGGCGACGAGCAGGGCTTCGTCGGCGACGGCGGCGATCAGGACGCGCGCGAGGACATGTTCCCGAGCAAGGTCGCGATCTACAACGACAATGCGCTGATGG
>DATLJJ010000422.1:0-16163 GCA_035538975.1 Sphingomonas sp.
GTGCGGATAGGCCTTCTCGAACCCGCTGAGCCCGACCATCTCGATATAGCGGTGGGCAAGCTCCATCCGCTCGGCCTGGCCGGCGCCGGTCAGGCCGAACATGACATTGTCCTGCACGGTGAGCCAGGGGAACACCGATCCGTGCTGCGAGATCATGATGCCGTTGCGGCTCGGACCGGCCACCTTGGCGCCGTCGATCCGGACCGCCCCCCGGTCCGCGCGCTCGAAGCCGGCTATGATGTTGAGCAAGGTCGACTTGCCGCAGCCGGAAGGGCCGACGATCGCGACGAACTCGCCATCGGCGACGTCGAAGTGCACGTCACGGACCACGGACAGGGATCCGAATCCCTTGCTGATGCCGTCGACGACGATCTGGTTATCGGACATAGCGCCACTTCACGGTATCGAGCCGCTCGAGCAGGCGTGTGGCGCCGTCGAGCAGCAAACCGATCACGCCGATGATGATCATGCTCGCGATCACCAGATCGTAGCGGTTCCCGGCGTTGCGCGAGTCCATGATCAGATAGCCGAGCCCCGAGTTGAGCGCGATCATCTCCGCGGCGACGACCACCAGCCAGGCCACACCCAGGCCGATGCGCATGCCGACGATGATCTCCGGCAGCACGGCGGGAATCACCACCCGGCGGAACAGCACCGGGCGCGAGACGCCGAAATTCGCGGCCGCCCGCAAATAGCGCCGGTCGATCGTGCGCACGCCCACCGTGGTCTGCACGATCATCGGGAACACGGAGGATATGAAGATCAGGAAGATCGGCGAAAAGTCGCCGACCCCGAACCAGAGGATGGCGACGGGGATCCAGGCGATCGGCGAGATCGGCCGCAGCATCTGGAAGAGCGGATTCAAGGTGTAGTAGGCACTCGAAACCCAGCCCATCCACAGGCCCAGCGGCACGCCGACCAGAAGCGCCAGCCCGAAGCCGATCTCGACGCGAAACAGCGACGCTTCGATGTGCTGCCACAAGGTGCCGTCCTGCGCGAGCGCCCATGCCCCGGTCGCGACCTGCCCCGGGGTTGGAAAGATGGCGTTGTCGCTCCTCGCGACGATGATCCACCAGGCCGCGATCAGCACTGCGATCAGCACCACCGGCGCGGCGATTCGCATCAGCGCGTTGTCGGTTTCTCTCACCCATTCCCCCCAACGGATCCTGCCGGGCGGACGATCGCACGAAGCCGGGCCGGACCGTTTGCAAAGTTGCCGCAGCAACCCACCGGGTGTGCTGCATCACGACCGGATTTCACAACCTCGAACGGGACCGGCGCGCCGTCAGAGCGCAAATTTCCGTGCGAGCGCTGCCAGATGTTGCGTCGGGGCAACAAGGTAGGAACGTACCTACAATCGCGGTTTCGGGCTCGCGCGCCTCACTGCGTCCACGGAATGCCGGGCGCAGGATCAGGATTCAGGCCGAAAGCCCGGACCGCGTCACATCGTTCGCAAGCTTGCGCCAACGCCAGCGAACCCTTTGCCAGCCCGGAGCGGGATGCGGTTCCACGATGATGTCGAGGTGGCCGTCGGCGTGTGCGGTGCACTGAAAACTATATGTCGACGCCTGCGCGAACGGCAGGCGGAAGCTCTGGCCCGGCATGATCAGCGTGGGGCCGAAGATGTGCGGCGCGCTGTCCGAATTTCTGAACACGAGCACGTCGTTGAGGCCGAGCGTCAGCCGGATCGTCTGCGGCAGGATCTCGATCTTCTCGCCGGCAAGACGGCGCGCCGACGTGCCACGAGGAATCTCGAACAGCTCCTCGTGCGACGTCGCTTCGATCGGTGCCAGCGCGGCCCAGCCGAGCGCGCCCAGCACGGCCAGCGACAGCGCAGCCGCGGCCAGGCGCCAGGATCGGGTGCGTTTGGATGAAGCCGGGGACATTTCAGGCGATCATCAGGTCAACAGCAACCGGATGTCGTGCAGGAAGTCCGACGGATCGTGCCCGAAGGGCATCATAGCCCGCAGCTTGCCGCCCGGATCGATCAGGAAGATCGACGACGTATGATCCATTGCATAGTCGGGGCCGGTGCCCCGCTTGATGGCCGTGACGCCATATTTCCGTCGCACCGCCGCGAGCGCGTTCGGCGCGCCCGTCGCACCGATGAAGCCGGGATCGAAAGCCTTCAGATAGTCCCGCATGTGCGCTGCGTCGTCGCGTGCCGGGTCCACCGTCACGAAGATCACCTGCACCGAATCCGCCGCTTCGCCGAGTTTGCTGCGGGCCTGCGCGAGCGTCGCCAGCGTGGTGGGGCACACTGCCGCGCAGTAGGTGAAGCCGAAGGTCAGCAGCACGACCTTGCCGCGGTAGCGCGCCAGCGTCACTTCGGACCCGTCCGAGCCGGGCAGCGAAAAGTCGGGCGCCTTATGGGGCGGATCGAACGCACCGGCGCGCAACGCCGCCGCCGAGGCGGCGTCGGGTGTGTGCGCCGCCCCCGGTTGCGCATTGCGCGGGAACCACAGGATCGCGGCGCCCACCGCCAGCAGCGCGATCAGCAGGATTCCGCCAGGGATCAGGAGCCTGGGGTTCGAGCGCATGGTCAAAGCGCGATCGAGGCGGGCCGTGCCGCGTGCGCGAAGCTCTCGTCCACATATTTCGCGTATGGAACCGGGTGCTTCAGCGCGCCGGCAGCGACTGCCTGCTGCATCAGATCGTCGAACTCCTGCGGGACCATCCGCAGGTCGCCATAGGTCACGCGGTCCTGCGGGTTGTCCATCACGAAGCGGAGGATGTTGGGGTCCTGGTTGAAATATTCGCGCCTGGCGGCGATCTGGACCGCGGTTTCGCGGTTCTTCCGCTGCCCGTCGAGCCAACTGCCCGCCGCGAGCACGTAATTGACGAGATTCTGCACCAGCGGCCGGTTCGACGCGATCAGCTCTTCGCGCACGGTCAGCACGCAGCACATGTATCGCGGCCACTCGTCGCGTGTCATGGTCAGCGGTCGCGCATAGCCCGCGCTCTGTGCCGCGGCGCCGAACGGCTCGCCGGTGCAATAGGCGTCGACGCCCTTCACATAGAGCGCCGCCGGCATGTCCGCCGGCGCCATTTCGACGATCTCGACGTCCTCCGGCGTCATGCCCTCCTTGGCGAGCATCTTGCGCAGGAACAGGAAATCGACCGCGAAGCGGCTGGGAATCGCGATGCGCTTGCCGGCGAGGGTACGGAAGTTCCGATAGGAGGAATCGGTGCGGACCATGATCACCGCGCCCGAGCGGTGGCCGATCGACACGATCTTCACCGGCACCTGCTTGTCGGCCAGGTCCATCACCAGCGGTGCCAGCATATAGGCGGCCTGGACGCCGCCGGACATCAGCGACTCCTTCAGCTCGGGCCAGCCGTTGTACCGGCTGAACCCGAAGGCGAGCTGCGCCGCATCGCGCGTGCCGAAGGGATTGGCGGCCTGGTTGGCGGCGCAGGCGACCGGCAGCGTCAGGTTGCAGGTCACCGCGAGGCCGCCGACCTTGATGGGTTCGGCCACCGCTTCGGGGATCAGCAGCCGGCGGGCGGGAAGCGCCACTGCCGCGACGGCACCGGCGCCCAGCGCTCCGCGCAGCAGCAACCGGCGATCGAAATGGCGGCCGAGGCCGGCGCCCGAAGAGGATCCGCTTTCCATGATTATCCTGCAAGCCTAGCAAACCGGCGTCAGGCCGTACAAGGCCGCCCCACGGGATGGGCGCGGCCATGCGGGACAAGGGGGAAGACCATGACGAGACGGTTGGCTGTCGCATTGTTCCTCTCGCTCCCGATCGCGAGCTGCACGCAACCGGCTCCGCTCGAGGTGAAGGACATATGGGCGCGCGAAACCGCCGCCAACGCGGCGAACGGGGCCGTCTACATGACGATCACATCGCCGGTGCCCGACCGGTTGATCGCCGCTTCCGCCACCGTCGCGAACAGGACCGACCTGATGACCATGGAAAGCGGCGGCGGGGCGATGGGAATGAAATACCTCGAGGCGATCGATATTCCGGCAGGCAAGCCGGCAAGCCTGAACCCTGGCGGGCTGCACATATGGCTGGCCGGGCTGAAGCAGCCGCTCAGGGCCGGCCAAACCTTTCCGCTCACGCTCAAGTTCGAGAAAGCAGGCGAGCGCGAGGTCGTCGTATCCGTGATAAAGCCGGCTGCGGCGCCTCCCATGTCGGGGATGCGAATGTAATGCCGCGAACCGCATGCACCCCGGCGCTCTCATTCGATATCGGCTGGCGAGGTGGTGGGCGCTGACGGGCTCGAACCGCCGACCCTCTCGGTGTAAACGAGATGCTCTACCAACTGAGCTAAGCGCCCGGCGCATGGCCGTGCGGGGCTTCTAGGACTTTCTGCCCCGCGGTCAATCGGTGGCGAGCGTCACCTGCATCCCGAAGCTGCGCGATTCCCCCGGCGCGAGGCGGAGGATACCCGGCTTTTCCCAGATCTCGCCGTCGAAGCCGACCGGATCGGCATGGCCCTGCCAAGGCTCGACGCAGAGGAAGCGCGCGCCGGCTTTGGTCCAGAGCGCGAGCGTGGGCATCTCCGCGAAGGCGATGTCGAGGCGCGGGCCGGATTCGGTGCCATAGCTGAGCGCGCGGCTGGCGGGATGCTGCCAGACGAGGGCGTCGGCAGCGAAGAGATCGTCATGCAAGGGCAGGACGCGGCCGTCGACGGGGGTCGGGCGGTCGGCGGGACCGAGCAGGCCGGCCTCGATCCGGTTGAGCGGGGCGGGCTCGGGCTCGGCGAAGGTGATGCGGTGCTCCTCCTTCGCGCCCCCATAGGGGAGCGGCCAGGCGAAGGCGGGATGAAAGCCGAAGCTGGCGGGCATGTCGCGATCGCCGGCGTTGGTGGCGGTGATCTCGATCGCCAGCGTCGCGCCGGTGAGCGTGTAGGCAGCATCGAGGATGAATTCGAAGGGGTAGACGGCACGGGTCTCGTCGTTGGCGGCGAGGCGCAGCACCACGTTCGACGGGCCCCGCTCGACCAGCGCGAAGGGCTGGCGGCGCGCAAAGCCGTGCTGGGGGAGTGGATACTCGCGGCCGTCGAGCCTGTAGCGATCGCCTGCGAGCCGGCCGACGATCGGGAAGAGCAGCGGCGCGCGGCCCGACCAAAAGGCCGGGTCGGCGTCGGTCATCAGCTCGCGGCCTTCCGCGTCGCGCAAATGGCTGAGCTCGGCGCCGAAGGGATCGATCGAGGCCGAGAGCGTCTCGCTGGCGATCTCGATCATGCGCTCAGCCCTCGCGGTGGACGAGGAAGGGCGACCAGGCCTGATTGACCGGCATCAGCTCGAGCGTGTTGACGTTAAGGTGCGGGGGCTGCTCGGCGACCCAGAGCATCGTCCTGGCGATGTCCTCGGCAGTCATCGGGTTCACGCCGGCATAGAGCTTGTCCGATACTTCCTGGCTGCCGGTGCGGACGAGCGTGAATTCCGTCTCGACCATGCCGGGCTCGATCGAGGTCACGCGCACGCCGGTGCCGATCAGGTCCGAGCGCAGGTTGAGGCTGAACTGGCGGACGAAGGACTTGGTCGCGCCGTACACATTGCCACCGGGATAGGGATAGTTGGCGGCGACCGACGACAGGTTGATGATCGCGCCCTTGCGCTCGACGAGCAGCGGCAGGAGCTTGTGCGTCATCGACACCAGCGCAGTGATGTTGGTGTCGATCATCGTCGTCCAGTTGGACAGCGAGGCCTTTTGGGCGGGCTCGAGCCCGAGCGCGAGACCGGCGTTGTTGATCAGCACGTCGATGCCGCGGAATTCCTCCGGCAGCGAATCGAGCGCGGCGTCGCGCGCGGCCTCGTCGCGGACGTCGAAGGCGAGCGTGTGGACACGGTTCTCGCTGATCGTGGTAGCGAGCGCATCGAGCCGCTCCTTGCGCCGCCCGGTCGCGACCACGCGCCACCCCGCCGCCGCAAAGGCGCGGACCGCGGCCTCGCCGATCCCTGCAGTGGCGCCGGTTACCAACACTGTGGGCATGTGATGCTTCCTCGCTTCTACAGTTGTTCTTCGTCGATCGATCGCGCCTCGCCGAGCTGCCAGCGCTCGCCGTCCCAGCGGTCCTCAAGGTCGTCGTACTGGATCAGCGTGCCCGGCGGGCAGCCGAGCTCGGGCAGATGGAGGCGGAGCAGCGCGCGGGCGCCGGCCACGTCGGTCGCTTCGACGTCGATCACGCAGAACAGCGCCTCACGGTCGCCATCCTCGTCCTCGGCGCCGAGCATCGTGCCGCCGCCCTGGCTGCAGCCCAGACCCGCCAGGCGCAGCTCGGCGTCGAGCGTGACGCAGTAGCGATAATGGCGATCGAACGGGTCGAGATCCCCGGGAAGGATCACCGCCAGATATTCGGTGTCGAGCGGGTCCTCCATCTTCGGGCCCAGCCCCTCGAGGAACCGCTCGATCACTGCATCAGCCCCGGAGGCTCGCGCCCAGCTTGGCCGCGGCGGCGACGACCTTGTCGGCGATGGCCTTGAGATCCGCTTCGGTGAAGCTCTTCTCGGCGGGCTGGAGCGTGACTTCGACGGCGAGGCTCTTCTGCCCCTCCGGCACGCCGGTGCCGGTGAAGACGTCGAAGAGGCGCGCGTCGACGATCGCCGTCTTGTCGGCGCCCTTGACTGCGCGGACCAGGTCGCCCGCGGCTAGGCCGGCGGGAACGAGGAAGGCGAAGTCGCGCGTCACCGGCTGGAGCGCGGGCGGCGCATAGGCCGGGCGCATGAAACCGGTGCCCCGCTTCGGCGGAAGCGCATCGAGATAGAGCTCGACCGCGGCGACGTCGCCGTCGAGGTCGAAGGCCTTGAGCACGCTCGGGTGGACCATGCCGAAGGCGGCGAGCACGGTCTTGGGCCCGAGGCGGAGCGTCGCGGACTGGCCGGGGTGATAGACGTCGCCCGCTTCGCCCATCACCTGGAGGTTGGCGACGGGCGCGCCGGCCGCCTCGAGCAGCGCCAGCGCCTCGGCCTTGGCGTCGAACGCGCCGAAGGGCTGGGCCTTGCCGGCCTGCCAGCCGCGCGGGGACCGGCTGCCGGCGAGCACGACGGCGAGCGTGAGGCGTTCCTTGTCGGCCATGTAGCGGCGGCCGATCTCGAACAGGCGTACGCCCGGTGCGCCGCGCTTCACATTGCGCTCGGCGGCCGCGAGCAGGCCGGGGAGCAGCGAGGGGCGCATGACCTTCATGTCCTCGCTGATCGGATTGGCCAGCGTCCAGGCGCCGCCGCCGAAGGGCGTGGCCTCGGCTTCGGAGATGAAGCTCCACGTCACGGCCTCGTGCAGCCCGCGCGCGGCTGCGGTGCGGCGCAGGCGCCGTTCGAGCTTCTGCTCGGCAGTGGCGGTGGGGCGGGCGACGCCGGGATCGCGCGCGAGCGGAGTCGAGGGCACATGATCGATGCCTTCGATGCGGATCACTTCCTCGACCAGATCGGCCGGGCCGTCCACGTCGCGGCGCCAGCTCGGCACGGTGACGCGCAGCGCGTCGAAGCCGGCGGCGAGATCGGTCGGGTCGCCATTGGCGTCGAGCGGCTCGACCGTGAAACCGAGGCGTTCGAGGATCGCCTTCTGCCGATCGGCGGGAACGGCGAGGCCGCCCAGCGTTTCGGCGAGCGCGGGATCATAGCCGAGTATCTTCGACGCGATCGGGGGCTCGCCGGCGCGCGTCACGCCGCTGGCGGTGCCACCGCAATGCTCGACCACCAGCCAGGTCGCGATCGCCAGCCCCTCGTCGAGGAAGGCGGGATCGACGCCGCGTTCGAAGCGCTGGCGCGCGTCGCTGGTGAGACCGAGCTTCTGCCCGGTGCGGGCGATGTGCTCGGGATCGAAGAAGGCGCATTCGACGACCACATCGGTGGTGGCATCGGTCACGCCCGAATCCTCGCCGCCCATGATGCCGCCGATGTCGTGGACATGCGCGTCGTCGGCGATGACGGTCATCGTCTCGTCGAGCGTATAGCTCTTGCCGTTGAGCGCGAGCACCGTCTCGCCGGCACGCGCCTTGCGGGCGACGAGGCCGCCCTGCAGCTTCGCCTTGTCGTAGACGTGCAGCGGGCGGCCGAGATCGATCATCACGAAGTTGGTGATGTCGACCAGCACCGAGATCGGACGCTGGCCGATCGCCGTGAGCTTGCGGCGCATCCATTCGGGCGACTCGCCGTTGGCGACGCCGCGGACTTCCTGCGCGAAGAAGGCGGGGCAGCCGTCGAGGTCGTCGGTGCGCACGTCGGGGCCGGGGCCTTCGCCCGCGATCGGGCCCTTCGCCATGCGATAGACCTCGGCGAGCGGCCGGAGCGTGCCCAGACCCGCGGCGGCGAGGTCGCGCGCGATGCCGCGCACGCCCATGCAGTCCTGGCGGTTGGGCGTGATCGAGACGTCGATCACCGGATCGTTCAGCCCGGCATAGTCGGCGAAGGCCGTGCCGACGGGGGCGTCGGCGGGAAGCTCGATGATGCCCTCATGGTCCTCGCCGAGCTCGAGCTCGCGCGTCGAGCACATCATGCCGTTCGATTCGACGCCGCGCACGGCGGCGACCTTGAGCTGCATGCCGTTTGCCGGGACGATCGCACCGGGCAGCCCGAGCACGCCGACAAGGCCCGCGCGCGCATTGGGGGCGCCGCAGACGACCTGAAGTGGAGCGCTGCCGTCACCGGTGTCGACGGTGAGCAGCTGCAGCTTGTCGGCCTGCGGGTGGCGTTCCGCGGTGAGCACGCGGGCGACGCGGAAGCCGGCGAGCTTCTCGCCGGGGTTCTCGACGCCCTCGACTTCCAGTCCGACGCGAGTCAGCGCCTCGACGACCTCGTCGAGCGAGGCCGTGGTCTCCAGATGCTCCCTGAGCCAGCCATAGGTGAACTTCATGCGCCGACTCCCCCCGAAAGCGTGGGCACGTCGAGCGCCGAGAAGCCGTAATGCCTCAACCAGCGCAGATCGCCGTCGAAGAAGGCGCGCAGGTCATCCATCCCATATTTGAGCATCGCAAGGCGATCGACGCCGGTGCCGAAGGCGAAGCCCTGCCATTCCGCGGGATCGAGCCCTGCGGCGGCGATCACCTTCGGGTGGACCATCCCCGAGCCGAGCACTTCCATCCAGCCGCCGTTCTCCGACTCGCGCGGATCGCCGCCGATCACGCGCTTGCCGTTGATCACGGTGTAGCCGACGTCGACTTCGGCCGAAGGCTCGGTGAAGGGGAAGTAGCTGGGGCGCAGGCGCAGCACGATGTCGTCGCGCTCGAAAAAGGCCTTGAGGAAGGTCTCGAGCGTCCATTTCAGGTGGCCGAGCGTGATTCCCTTGTCGATCACCAGCCCCTCGATCTGGTGGAACATCGGGGTGTGGGTGGCGTCCGAATCCGAGCGATAGACGCGGCCGGGCGCGATGATGCGGATCGGCGGCTTCTGGCTCGTCATCGTGCGGATCTGCACCGGGCTGGTGTGCGTGCGCAGCACCATCGGCCGCTCGTGCTCGCCGGCGAGATAGAAGGTGTCGTGCATCGCGCGCGCCGGATGCGTCTCGGGGATGTTGAGCGCAGTGAAATTGTGCCAGTCGTCCTCGATCTCGGGGCCGCTCGCGACCGAGAAGCCGAGGTCGGCGAAGATCTCTGCGAGCTCGTCCATGACCTGGCTGACCGGATGGACCGTGCCGGGCGCAGTGGCGTCGACCGGCAGCGTCATGTCGAGCGTCTCGGCGGCGAGACGGGCGTCGAGCGCGACGCGTTCGAGCAGCGCCTTGCGTGCTCCCAGCGCCTCGGTGACCGACTCGCGCAGGCCGTGGATGCGCGGGCCCTCGCTCTGGCGCTCCTCGGGGCTCATGCCGCCGAGCGTCTTGAGCAAGCCGGTCACCACGCCCTGCTTGCCGAGCGCATGGACGCGCAGCGTCTCCAGCGCATCGAGCCCCGCAGCGGCGTCGATCGAGGCGAGCAGGTCGCTGCGCAATTGTTCGAGATCGGTAGTCATAGGAGGCCCGAACCCCAGAGTGCGCACGAGGTCAACCCTTGGGCGCAAGATTCGCCGCCGCGCGCAGTCCGTCGCGGACGCGGCGCAGGGCGACGCAGGCCGGGTTCACGGCGTTCCGGACTCGTGAGACCAACCCGCGTCGACCCGTATGCGTGGAGGCGTGCCATGTTGATGCAGGCAAGACTCGAGACCGTCGATTGCCCCTGTTGCGAGAGCGACGAGCACCGTCACTGGGCATCCGAGAACGGCTACAGCGCCGTCAAATGCGCGGACTGCGGCACCGTCTATATCCGCGATCGGCCCTGTGCCGAGGACATCTCGGCCGCGGCGCGCGACGGGGTCCACCCGACCGAGGAAGGGACGCTCGACCAGCGGCTCCACCGCCAGGGCTGGAAGGTGCCCTTCTATGCGAGCATCGTCCGCCGCTTCTTCGCAGGAGAGAAGGGCCTCAGCTGGCTCGACGTCGGCGCCGGCAATGGCGAGTTCGTCGAGGCGGTGCAGCGCGCGCTGCCCGACGTCGAGGCACTGGGCATCGATCCGATGGAAGTGAAGGTCGCCCGGGCGCAGCAGCGCGGCGTGCCGATCAGCGCGCAGACGCTCGAGGAAGTCACCGGCAGCTACGACGTGATCTCGATCATCAACGTCTTCTCGCACATCCCCGACTTCCAGCATTTCGGCGGGCTGATCCGCGCACGATTGAAGCCCGGCGGGTCGCTGTTCATCGAAACCGGCAATGGCGGCGATTTGCCGTCGCGCGCCGACTATCCCGGCGAGCTGCTGCTGCCCGACCATCTGGTCTTCTCGGGGATCGAGCAGATGAAGCAGACGCTCGGGCGGCTCGGATTCGGCCGCGTCGAGCATTGGAGCCGCCGTACCGATCATCCGCTCTGGGCCGCCAAGCAGCTGGTGAAGAGCACGCTCAAAGGCAGGCCCAGGGTCTTCGTGCCGTGGACGCGCAGCTTCCGGACGGTGTTCTACCGGGCGTATATCGACGCCTAGACGCGGTGCCCGAGCAGCGCGCCGCCGAAGCCGATGAACATCAGCGCCGTGGCGCGGTTGAACAGCCGCTGGCGATTGGCCGGGGCCAGCCAGCGCGCGAGCGAGCGGCCGCCGAGCGCATAGACCGAGTACCAGAAGGCCTCGATCACCACGAAGCTGGCGACGAGGATGGCGAGCTGTGTCCAGAAGGGGCGGCTCGTGTCGAGGAACTGCGGGAAGAGCGCGGCCGCGAAGACGATCAGCTTGGGATTGGAGAGCCCGGTGCCGAGCCCGGCTGCGTAGAGCGCGCGGGCGGAGGGCGGGGTCCGCGGATCGGCAGCGTCGCTGCTCGCGACGGGCGCGCGCCATGCCTTGATCCCCAGCCAGACGAGATAGACGACGCCGGCATAGCGCAGCGCGTCGTAGAGGCCCGGCGAGGCCTTGAGCAGTGCGCCGAGCCCGGCGGCGGAGGCGAGCAGGCAAAGCAGCACCGCGCTCATCAGACCGGCCATCGAGAAGAGCGCGCGGCGCGGACCATGGTGGATGCTCTGCACCATCACATGGAGCATGTTCGGCCCCGGCGTCGCCGAGATCAGGAACACGGCGGTGACGTAGAGCCACCAGGTCTGCAGTGCCATCGATTCGTCTCCCTTCCCGGGGACCAAGAAAAAGGGGCGCCGGTGTTGCCACCGACGCCCCATTTTCGCTTGCGCTACAGGTCGCCTCAGGCGGCCTGGGGCAGTGCCGCCTTCGCCTGCGCGACGATGGCGTTAAACGCCTCGGTCTCGTGCATCGCGATGTCGGCCAGGACCTTCCGGTCGAGGTCGATGCCGGCCAGCTTGAGGCCGTGCATGAACTGCGAATAGGTCAGGCCCTCGGCGCGGACGCCGGCGTTGATGCGCTGGATCCACAGACCGCGGAACGTGCGCTTCTTAACCTTGCGGTCGCGATAGGCGTACTGGCCGGCCTTTTCGACGGCCTGGCGCGCGATGCGGATCGTGTTCTTGCGACGGCCATAATAGCCCTTCGCCTGATCCAGAATGCGCTTGTGCTTCGCCTTGGTGGTCGTGCCACGCTTCACTCGTGCCATTTTTCCAGGCCTCCCTTACTTCAGACCGTAGGGCGCCCACGCCTTGACGTGAGCCACGTCGGCGTCGGACAGCACGCTGGTGCCGCGGTTCTGGCGGATGTACTTCGCATTGTGCGAGATCAGGCGGTGGCGCTTGCCGGCGACTCCGTGCTTCACCTTGCCAGTGGCGGTGAGCTTGAAGCGCTTTTTGACGCCGCTCTTCGTCTTGAGCTTGGGCATTTTCGTCTCCTTGTAGTTCGACGATTGCGGACACGCGCGGCAGCCCATTCAGCCGGCGCATCCCTACGATCGCGGAAAGGCGGGCCCTTAGCGGAAGCGCCGCTGCAATGCAACCGGCGGGCGCGCCGTGGCGGAACCCATTGCAGGCGAGCGGCTTTTTTCCCCTCATGGCAGACCGCGATGCGCCCCTGTCGGCCGCCGAAGCGGCGCCCGCTCCCCGCGAATCCGTGGCCGCACGGCCGGTGCGCGCGCTCGGCACGCCGCTCGCCGCGACCATCGCGGTGCTCACCAGCCTGATCGGGCTGGTGGTGCTCGCATGGGCGGTGCTGTACGTCACCAAGGGGCGATTCCTGAAGGGGCCGTTCGAGCGGATCGTCGCCGCCGAGACCGGCCGGCAGGTGCATGTCGCGGGCGACTTCCAGCTCTATTTCGCGCCGATCAACGTCAAGTTCCTCGCCGAGGGGCTCACTGTCTCCAATCCCGAATGGGCGGGACGCGGCAACTTCTTCGCGGCGAAGAAGATCGACACGCGAATCTCCACCTGGAGCCTGATCACCGGCCATGAGCGGATCAACTGGCTGGGGCTCGACGAGGGGCATGTCGACCTGCAGTGGGATGCCTCGGGGCGGCGCAACACCTGGACCTTCGGCGAGCAGGCGGGCGAGCCGCTCGACCTGCCGATCATCCGGCGCGCGCTCGTGCGCGGCACGCAGATCCGCTACGTCCATCCGCAGATGGAGATCGAGGCCGCGATCCGCATCCATACGGTCGAGGCGCGCGACACCCAGTTCGCCAGCCGGATCGGCTTCGACGGCAACGGCACCGCGCGCGACACGCGCTTCACGCTGTCGGGCGCGCTGCTGACGCCCAACGCGACGGTGGCGGGCGGGCGCAACCGGCTCCAGCTCCATGCCGAGGCGGTGCGCACCAGCATCGACGTCTCCGGCACGCTGCCGGGGGCGACTGAGATCGAAGGCGCCGACCTGCACATGGATGCGCGGGGGCAGAACCTCGCGGACATCTTCTCGGTCGCGGGAATCGCCGTGCCCGATACGCGCAGCTACAGGTTGCGCTCGGCCTTCACCAAACATGGCGACGAATGGCGCTTCACGGGACTGCGCGGGCGGTTCGGCGACAGCGACCTGGCCGGGCGCTTCACCATCACTTCGCGCGAGCCGCGGATGCTCGTGACCGCGAACCTCGCCACGCGCGTGCTCGACATCGTCGATGCCGGGCCGTTCATCGGCTATAACCCGAACAAGCTCGAGGCACAGGGCAAGGCCGGTGCCGTCGAGCAGGTCGCCGGCACCCCGCGCGTGCTGCCGGACGCGCCGCTGCGGGTGGAGGCGCTCAAGAACTTCGACGCCAAGGTCGACTGGACGGTGCGGACGGTACGCGCCGAGAGCCTGCCCGTGTCCAACGTCACGCTGGGGCTCGACCTCGACAACCGGTTGCTCAAGCTCTCGCCGCTCAACTTCGCGATGGCGCGCGGCACGGTGAGCTCGGACATCACGATCAACGCGCGGCGCCAGCCGGTCTTCACCGATTACGACATCCGCCTCTCGCCGACGCCGATGGGCACGCTGCTCGCGGGCTTCGGCGTCGAGCAATCGGGCACGAGCGGTACGCTCAAGGCACGCGTGCAGATGACGGGCACGGGCAACAGCGTGCGCGATTCGCTCGCCAATTCGAACGGGCGGATCGCGATCATCATGCCGAGCGGATCAATGTGGACGCGCAACACCGAGCTCGCCGAGCTCGACATCGGCGTGTTCATACAGAAGATGTTCGAGGAGAAGCTGAAGGAGCCGGTGCGGATCAATTGCGGGCTGATCGGCTTCACGGTGCGGAACGGCATCGCGGCAGCCGACCCGATCCTGATCGACACCGCCAAGAACGTGATGCTGGGCCGCGGCGGGTTCAGCTTCAAGAACGAGACGATCGACCTCGCCTTCCGCGCGGACAGCAAGAAGTTCAGCCTGTTCTCGGGCCAATCGCCGGTGGGAATCGGGGGCTATTTCGCGAGCCCGAAGATCGACGTGATCAGCCCCGAGCTGGTCGCGCGGGCAGGCGCCGGGCTGGGGCTGGGCGCGCTGGTGAGTCCGCTCGCGTCGGTGATCGCCTTCGTCGACGTGGGCGACGCCAAGGCCGCAGACTGCGGGCCCGTGCTTGCGGGAGCGCACGCCTGGGCGCAGCGCGACGTCAAGGGCCGCCCGCGCGACGACGTCGGCCGCGGCACCACCGCCAAGTCCGAGAGCGGCAAGCAATCCGCGCCCGAGCGCAAGAAGCAGCGCAAGAAGTTCCTGGGCATCTTCTGAACCGTTGCGGGCGGCGGGCGCCGGCCCTAGGCAGCGCGCATGGGGTGGCGCCTGGCTGAAGATGTGGACTGGCGGAGTGCGGCGCTGTGGCTGGCGCTGCTCGTCACCTGCAGCGCGGGCTGGCTGTTCAAGGGGCATTGCGTGCCGGGCGGCTGGACCGGCGGCGAGCAATATACCACGGGCTGCTACAACGACGTGATGCCCTTCTGGAGCGGTCGCGGCGTTGCCGAGGGCAAGATCCCCTATCTCCAGACGCCGATCGAATATCCTGTGCTCACCGGCGCGCAGATCGGCGTGGAGGGGGCGCTCACCCATCTGCTGTTCGGCAAGCGCGTGCGCGAAGGACATTTCCTGGGCGTAGTGACGATCGCCAACGCGGCGATCGCCGGACTGATCCTGTGGATGTTCCTGAGGGCCGGAATGGATCGGCGACGGCTGTGGTGGTGGGCATGCGCCCCGCCGCTGGTCCTCTACGTCGGGCACAATTGGGATCTGGCCGCCGCGGCGCTGATGGTGGCGGCGCTGCTGCTCGCGCGCGAGGGGCGGCTGGCGGCGGGCGCGGCGATGGCTGCGCTGGGGGCGGCGGCCAAGCTCTTCCCCGCGCTCGCGCTGCCGCCGATCGGGCTCGCGGCGCTGCTGGAGCGCGACCGGCCCTGGCCGCGACGGATCCTGCGCGCGGCCGGTGTGACGGCGGCGGCGATCGGAGCATGGGTGCTGGTCAACGCGCCCGTCGCGCTGCTCGCGCCGGAGAACTGGGCGCATTTCTACCTCTTCTCGCAGGAGCGATCGGGCACCGCGGCAGGAAGCTGGGACGTGCTCAGCAACATGGGCTGGTGGTTCACCTGGACCGGGCAGCGCAACTTCTATGCGGCGGCGCTGTTCCTGGGCGGAGCGGCGGCGATATTGGGGATCGGCTGGTTCCGGCACCGCGAGCGGATGTGGCTGCTAACGACGCCGCTGCTCGCCTGGTTCATGCTCACCAACAAGGTCTATTCGCCCCAGTTCGACCTGTGGCTCTACCCGCTGCTGCTGATGACGGCGCCGCGGCTGCTGCCGGTGGCGTTCTTCGTGCTGGGCGACGTGGCCGCCTATTTCGCCGAATTCTGGTGGTTCGCGGGCAATGAGGGGCATTGGCCGGCCGCAAGCTATACGCACATAGCGCTGGCTGCTGCCTTTCGCGCCGCCGCGATGCTCTGGCTCATCGTCGATTGCGTGCTGCTGGCGCCGCCTGCGTGGATCGGGCGGCGCGTCGACACCGAATGATCCAAGCGGAGGATGCCGGAACGCACCGGCGGGCTTCCTCCCCCTCCGTCGCTCGGGCGTCACCTCCCCGTGGCGGGGGAGGATCGGGGCAGGTCAGGGCAGCGGAAGGTTGGTCTGGGCTTCCTGACGGGCGCGCGCTTCGGCGCGGGCGCGGGTGGCCTGGCGCACGAAACAGCCGGTCTGGCCGCCTGGACCGACGGTCGAGCAGCTTCCGGTACCGGTCTGCCCCGCCTCGAGCGCGGCCTGCGAGCGTAGCGCCCAGCTCTCGTTCGCCTGCGGCCGGCCGGTAGGCGCGCGCAGGTTCGGCGGGATACGGAAGCGCTCTGCCTCGTCGAGCCGCTGGCAGACGACGATTTCCTCGCCGTCGCTGTTGGTGGGACATTTGTCGTCCCCGAAG
>DATLJJ010000423.1:0-4094 GCA_035538975.1 Sphingomonas sp.
GCGCTTGACGAGATAGCTGTTGCCGGTGATCCGTGCCGCTATCTCGGCGGTCGTTCCGGACGAGGCGGCGCTCCCGTCGCCGACGCGGACGATGGTGCGCTGGCCGCCGGCCAGCGTCAGGGTGTCGCCGGACAAATTGTAGCCCGAGACGGCGAACTGCATCCCGCCCGTGGAAATGGGGCCGTCCGCGTCGTCGAGCAGGACCTGCCCTCCCTTCCCCGCAAACACGGCGAAGTCTCCGGGGCCCGCTGTGCCGTTGGCGGTGCCGTCGGCGCCGGTCCAGCTGGTGCTGCCGTTCCGCCATGTACCGGGGCCGCCGTCGACCACGCCATTGGCATGGCGTGTGGCGTCACCGCCGTCCCAGAAGCGGAGCGTGCGAGTCCCCGTCGATGAAACGACGTTGACCTGCCCGGGCATCGCGGTCTGGACCGACAGCGTGCCGGCCTGCTGGCCGGGCGGCAGCGTGCCGATCTCCAGCCCGTTGTCGCTGAGTTGCCCGCCATAGCTGAACAGCCGGTAGATGCCTTCATCGAGCGGAGTGCTGCTGCTGACGTTGAGCGTGCCATCGAGCACCAGCGATGCGGGGCCCACTTCGAACAGCGCCGGCTGGTCGGCAGTCGTGAACCGCGCATCGATGATGGCGCCTGGGTCCAGCGTCAGGCTGGCGAGCCGGAGCGTCTGGCCGCCGCGGCCCTGAAGCGTTCCCCCGGATGCGATCGTCACGCCGCCGACCTGGCCGGAGCCGGAAAGCGCGCTGCCCGAACCCACGGCGATGGCGCCGGCCAGACTGCCGTCGACGCGCAGCGAAGCATTGGTGACCTGCGTTTCGCCGAAGAAATTGCCCGAATTGCCGGTCATACGCAGCGCGACGTCGGTCACGTCGAAACGCCCGCTCCCCGACAGCCGACCGTCATAGTCGCCCGCGGCGTGCGTGCCGTCGTTTGTGATGGTGAGCCGCCCCACGCTCGATATCGCCACGTCGGCAGCGAGGCCGGCCTGCACATCGCTCCGAACGAAGCCGATCAGCCCGCCCTCATCGATAGTCCAGGGGGCGTAGCTCCCGCCTGCCAGGGTCAGCGTGCCCGCCCCGCGCTTCACCATTCTGCCCGAGCCGCCGATATAGCCCCCCAGGCTACCGTCCTCGGCCTGGTCGAACACGATGGTGCCCTTGGCGACGTTCAATATGTCGCCACGGATCGAGGCGGCGTCTCCGATCAGGGTCCCGTCCCAGACGATGGTGCCGCCTGTGTAGGAATTGGCGCCCGACAGGACCAACGTCCCGGCTTCGCGTTTCACGAGCGTGGAAGCACCCATGATCGGCGCAGCGATCATGGCGGTGACGCCTGCCGACGCGGCACTGCCGTCGCCGACGCGGATCACGGTCTCTCGTCCACCGGCGAGCGTGAGTGCGTCACTCGATAGCGTGTAGCCCGAGTCCGCGAACTGGATGCCGCTGACCGAGACCGCGCCGGCCGAACCGTCGATCGCCACCTGTCCACCCGGCCCGGTGAACACCACGAAGGCGCCCGGATCTGCCGGGCCGTTGCTCGCCCCATCCTGACCGGTCCAACCCGGCGTACCGTTGCGCCAGATACCTGAGCCGCCGTCGACCACGCCGTTGTCGCGGAGTGCCGCGTCGCCGCCGTCCCAAAAGCGCAGCGGGCTCTGCGACCACTCGGCGACCAGATTCACCTGGCCGGGCACCGCGGTCTGCACGGAAAGCGCATCGAGCGACTGCCACTCCGGCACCGTGCCGATCCGGATCCGATAATCGGTCAGCTGTCCGCCATAGCTGAACAAGCGATAGATGCCCTGGCCGAGCGGCAGGTTGCCGCCGACATTGAGCGTGCCGTCGAGCGTGAGGTTGCCGTCCACTGCGAACAGCGGCGGAGCATCGGTGCCGCCGAAGCTTGCGTCGATGATCGCGCCGGAGCCGAGCGCGAGGCTCGCGAACCGGAGCGTGCTGCCTCCCCTGCCCACCAGATGTCCGTCGGTGCCGATTGTCACGGCGCCCACCTGTCCGGTTCCGGAAAGCACGCCGCCCGAGTCGACCGCGAGCGTGCCGCCGAGCGCTCCATCCACGCGAAGCGCGGTTCGCGCCACTCGGGCCTGGCCGGTGAAACCAGTCGATTGTGCCGTGAGAACGAGCGTCTCCGCCCCCGCCACGTCGAAGCCGCCGCTGCCCGACAGCGCGTAGCGATAGACGCTTTCCTTCCCGGAGCTGTCGCCGGACGTGAGCGTCAGCTTTCCCCCCGCACCGATCTCGACGTTGCCACTCAGGCTCGTGCCCGGCGAGACGAGCTGCCCCTCATCGATGCGCCAGTCGAGCCCCCCGCCTCCGATCGTCAGCGCGCCCTGGCCCTGCTTGATCATGAAGCCCCAGATGCTCGCGAGACCGCCGATCTCGCCTGCGAAGGTGCCGTCCTCCGCCTGGTCGAAGATCACCGTGCCGCCATTCTCCAGATCGCCGCGGATCGACCGGGTGTTGCCGATCAGCGTGCCCGCGTCGACGCGCGTGCCCCCGGTGTAGCTGTTGGTGCCGGTCAGGATCAGCGTGCCGAAATCGTTGAACAACAGCCCGCTGTCGCCGGTCAGCTCCGCATCGATCCGCGTGGTCACGCCCGGGCCCGGGCGGATCGACGCATAGGCGCCGCCGTCCAGCCGAAGCTTGCCGCCGGTGATGCGATAGCCATCGGTCAGGAACTGCATGCCGGTGACCGACGGAACGCCCTGCGCATCGTCGATCGTCACGGTTCCGGGCGCGCCCTGAAAGACTGCGAAGGCCGGAACGGGCCGCATCGGTCCGTTGCTGGCGCCATTCGCGTCGGTCCAGCTGGAAGCGGACAGGCTCCAGGTTCCCGATCCGCCGTCGATCCTGCCGTTTGCATGGAGCGCCGGGTCGCTTCCGTCCCAGAATCGAAGCGCAGGTGCCGCCGCCGCGGTCGCCAATGCGGAGGGCTGCGGCGCCTCGTCCTTGGAACCCTGCCCGGCCTGTGCCGGTGTAGCGGTGTCCGGGCGTGCTTCGGTCTGGGCCTGAGCCGCAGGGGGTATGAGCGTCAGGCCGACCCCTAGGAGAAGGAGTGGTGCGAAGCCCGAGTTTTCGAGCGCTTCGCCGCGCGTGAATGCCTTCTTGCGACTTTTCCGTCCCACAAGCGCTTCCCCTTTTTTCCACACAGCCGGGGAATCGCACGACATCTTCAATAGCTTTGCGTCGACACGTGAACGGGACAAGAGGAAGCGAACTCAGCGGTCTCAGCCGGTCAGCTCAAAAATTCGTGTCGAAGCCCAGTCGGATGCTTCGCGGACGAAGCGGAGTCGTCTGGTCCCGGTCGCGGATGAGGAAGGGCGATCCGAGCGCGAAACGGTTGCCGCGTGCATCCAGCAGATTGCCGACGGAGAGGCTGATGCCCCGGCGCGCATCGCCGACGCGCACCTCCGCACCGGTATCGAGATAATCGCCCTGCAGACGCCCCAGGATCGGCCCGATGCCGAGCGTCGACTTGCCGACGTAGCGCGCGTAGCTGTTCGCGGTGAGTTCGAGGCCGCCTCGCAGAGCCCTGGTATAGGTGATCCCCAGCCGGCCGCTGGCATCGGCGACGTTGGGAAGACGGTCCATCTGCGCGCCCGCCGCATAGTCCGAAGGAAGCGTCACGAACGCCAGCTCGGTGACCTTGCTGTTGTTGAGGTAGAGCGCGGCATCGAGCTCCAGCCCCGCGACCGGCCGCCAGCGCGAGATCAGCCCGAGCGACAGAACGCGCCCGTCGCCGGCATTGGCAGTCGTGGGAAAGCCGAATCCGTCGATCAGGTCAGCCTGGATGTTGGTCCAGCGCGTCGCCGAGCCGGTCAGCGATACGTCGAGCGCCGGGCTGCGATAACGCGCACCGGCTTCCGCGGTCGAGACGCGGTCACCCGCGAAGCGCTGGATGAATTCGCGGCGAACCGCGATCCCGCCGGGCCGGAAGCCCTGCTGGAAGCGGGCGAACAACGTCAGATCGTCGGTGACGCGATAGGCCGCAGCGACCGACGGAAGGAAGCGCGTTTCGGCGCGCGACGCGCTCGCCCCCGGGTCCATCCGGAAGGCGATAGCCCTGGCG
>DATLJJ010000424.1:0-10158 GCA_035538975.1 Sphingomonas sp.
CGGATCGAATGCGATCGGGCTGTTCCACCCGTTCCTCGACGACAAGCAAGTCGCGATGATCGGCGTCGAGGCCGCGGGCAAGGGCATCGAGACCGGCGAGCATGCCGCCAGCCTCACCGGCGGCAGTCCCGGTATCCTCCACGGCAACCGCACCTATCTGCTCCAGGACGAGGACGGGCAGATCACCGAAGCGCACTCGATCTCGGCGGGGCTCGACTATCCGGGCATCGGCCCCGAGCATAGCTGGCTCCACGAAAGCGGCCGGGTCGAGTATGTCCCGATCACCGACGCCGAGGCGCTCGAGGCCTTTCAGCTCTGCTGTCGGCTCGAAGGCATCATCCCTGCGCTCGAAAGCTCGCACGCACTCGCAGCCGTGCCCGCCAAGGCACGGGAAATGAAGCGCGATCAGATCATCGTCGTCAACGTCTCGGGCCGCGGCGACAAGGACATCTTCACGGTCGCCGACGCGCTGGGGTTCGAGCTGTGATCGACGCCGCAGAAGCCCTCAGCCTCCTGTTCTTTTTCCTTGTCGTCGCAGTGCCATACGCGGTTTACTTGTTCACGAGCCATGAACCGCCGCCTTCCATCGGCACATCGTTTCGAAGGATCGGAGAGGGGTTGGTTGGCGCAGGCTTGCTTTGGCTAGTCTCTAATTTTGCGCGTTTTGGCACCTCTTTCGATGCATGGAGCTTGGGGCCTCTCGTCGGGGCGCTTATCGCTGCTCCGACTATGTTGGCGATTGATTGGCTCGTGCTTCGCCGCGCCAGCCTGCGGAAAACCTTATGACCCGCCTCTCTGGCGCCTTCGAAACGGCACGCACGTCTGATCGCGCGGCGCTCGTCACTTTCGTCACCGCAGGTGACGGCCCCACCATCGATATCCTCGACGCACTGGCCGAAGGCGGCGCCGATGTGATCGAGCTGGGCATGCCCTTCACCGATCCGATGGCCGATGGCCCCGCGATCCAGGCCGCGAACCTGCGCAGCCTCGGCGCGGGCACGCGGACCGCCGACGTGCTCGCGATCGCAGCCGCCTTCCGCGAGCGTCACCCACAGGTGCCGCTGGTGCTGATGGGCTATGCCAACACGATGACGCGCCCCACGCCTGCGGATTTCGCCGCAAAGACAGCCGAAGCGGGTGTCGACGGCCTCATCTGCGTCGACATCCCCTCGGAAGAGGACGAGGAGCTCGCGCCCTTCCGCGCCAACGGCCTCGACGTGATCCGCCTCGCCACCCCGACTACCGATGCCGCACGGCTCCCCGCGGTGCTCGAAGGCGCGAGCGGCTTTCTCTACTATGTCTCGGTTGCGGGCATCACCGGGCTCCAGCAGGCCGCCCAGGCCTCGATCGAGGAGGCCGTGGCCCGCCTGAAGGCCTCGACCGATCTCCCTGTGGCCGTGGGCTTCGGCGTCCGCACCCCCGAGCAGGCCGCAGCGATCGGCCGCGTCGCCGATGGCGTGGTGGTCGGCTCGGCGATCGTCGATCTGGTGGGCAAGCACGGCACCGATGCGCCGGCGCATGTCCGCGCCTATATCCAATCCCTCTCCGCGGCCTTGGCAGCCGCCCGCAAGGAAGTCGCATGAGCTGGATCAGCCGCGTCCGCAACGCGCTCGCCTATGTCACCACCAAGTCGAGTGAGACGCCCGACAATCTCTGGCACAAGTGCAAGGGATGCGGGACGATGGTGTTCACCAGGGAGCTGGAGGAGAACCTCCACGTCTGCCCGACGTGCGACCATCATGAGCGCATCGGTCCCAAGCTGCGTTTCGAACATCTGTTCGACGAGGGCAGCTACACCGAGCTGGCGAGCCCGCGGGTGGTCGACGACCCGCTCAAGTTCCGCGACCAGAAGCCCTATCCGGCGCGCCTGAAGGCCGCGCGCGCGTCCACCGGCGAACCCGACGCCTTCCTCAACGCACAGGGCAAGATCCTTGGCCGCACCGCCGTGATCGGCGTGCAGGACTTCGCCTTCATGGGCGGATCGATGGGCCAGGCGGTGGGCGAGGCGTTCATCGCCGGCGTCGAGGCGGCGATCGCGGCGCGCGCGCCCTATATCGTCTTCACTGCCTCGGGCGGCGCGCGCATGCAGGAGGGCATCCTCAGCCTCATGCAGATGCCGCGCACCACCGTGGCGATCGAGATGCTCCACGATGCCGGCCTGCCCTATATCGTCGTTCTAACCGATCCCACTTCGGGCGGCGTGATGGCGGCCTATGCGATGCTCGGCGACGTCCAGATCGCCGAGCCGCGCGCGACGCTGGCCTTCACCGGCCGCCGCGTGATCGAGAACACGATCCGCGAGAAGCTGCCCGACGATTTCCAGACTTCGGAATATTATCGCGACCACGGGCTGGTCGACATGGTAACGCACCGCAAGGAGCTGCGCGAGACGCTGGGCCAGCTGATCGGCCTGCTCGGCGAGGGAAAGAAGGCGGCGTGAGCGACCCTCTCCCCCTCCCGCAAGCGGGAGGGGCCTAGCACGTGGCAGACTCCGCGACATCCTCGGACCCCGCCGTCCAGCGCCAGCTCGACCGGTTGACTGCGCTTTCCCCGGGCGCCGATATCCTCGGCCTCGAGCGGATCACGCAGTTGCTCGACCGGGTCGGTAATCCGCACCTCCGCCTGCCCCCGGTGCTCCATGTCGCGGGCACTAACGGCAAGGGTTCTACCTGCGCTTTCCTGCGCGCCGGGCTCGAAGCCGCCGGGCTCCGCACGCACGTCTATTCGAGTCCGCATCTCGTCCGCTTCAACGAGCGCATCCGCCTCGCCGGGCAACTGGTCGAGGACGCGCAGCTCGCACCGTTGCTCGAGGAAGTCCTCGATGCCGGCGGCGATATCGGCGCGAGCTTCTTCGAAGTCACCACCGCCGCCGCCTTTCTCGCCTTCGCACGCACGCCTGCCGATGCCTGCGTGATCGAAGTCGGCCTCGGCGGCCGTCTGGACGCAACCAACGTGCTCGCCGCGCCCGCGGCCTGTGCGATCGCCCAGCTCGGCATCGATCATCAGGCGTTTCTCGGCGACACCCTCGCGCAGATCGCCGCCGAAAAGGCCGGCATCGCAAAGCCCGGCGTGCCGCTGGTGACGATGGCCTATCCACCCGAAATCGCGGACGTGATCGATCGCTTCGCCGAGACCGTCGCCGCGCCGGTCTTCGCCGCGGGACAGGCCTGGTCGTTCGAAGTGCGCGACGGCGCGCTCCATTACGTCGACGGCGCAGGCGCGCTGACCACCCCCCTTCCCGCGCTTCCCGGATCGCACCAGCCCGCCAACCTCGCCCTCGCCATCGCGGTGCTTCGCCACCAGCGCGCGCTGGACATGCCGGCCGGCGCCTTTGCTGCTGCTGCGGCGCTGGCACGCTGGCCTGCCAGGATGCAACGGCTCGATCCCGGCCCGCTCACAGGGCTGTTGCCCGAGGGCAGCGAAGTCTGGCTCGACGGCGGGCACAACGCCAACGCCGCCGATGCCGTCGCCGCGGCGATCAGGGATATCGCCGGCGGAAGGCCGCTCCACATCGTACTGGGCATGCTCGACAACAAGGACGCCGGCGCGATGGTGGATCGGCTCGCACCGCTCGCGCGCAGCCTCACCGGCGTTCCGGTACCCGGCCACGGCTTCCATTCGCCCGAACACCTCGCCGCGCTCGCTGGCGCTATCGGCCGCCGGGCACGCGACCTGCCCGAAGCGTTGCGCTCCATCGCAGCGGACGCTGATCCAGCCACAGCCCCTGTCGTTCTCGTCTGCGGCTCGCTCTATCTCGCCGGCACCGTGCTCGAAGCAAACGGCCAACTGCCCGACTGAAGCGGTATTCGCCCATTATTGCGATTGACTCGCAATAGCGAAGCGGCAAGACTTCCGCCGTAACCAGTTGCGGGAGTCGTCCATGTCCCAAGCCCAGAGCCTTGCCGCCGCCCTCCCTGCGCTCCAGCCGGAGGATGCCGGCGCTCGGCTGCTGCTCTTCGGCATTCGCCAGATGGGCGCGCACGGGCTGCACGACGCCTGCGCCGCGCACGCCTTCGTCACTGCGTTCGGCCGCGGCTTCCAGCGCCCGCTGGTGCTGCTGCGGGCGCTGATGGCGGAGATGTCCGCCGCCTCTGCCGGGCCGATCCAGATCGCCCCCTGGTGCTGCCCGCGCATTACGCGTGCCGAGGCGACGCTGCTCGAAGTCATCGGGCGCGCGCGGACCAACCAGATCGCCGCCGCGGTGCTGCTCGCCGACCTGCTCGGTGTTCGCGACGCCACCGGAGTCGCGGTAACGGCCGAAGCACTCTCGCTCGCCTTCGCCGACCTCGCCTTGCCGCTGGACTAGCGGCTGGCCTTCTCGGGCGGCAGCTCGATCCCGACGAGCTTCCAGTGAAGCCCGCGCAGGGCGAACAGCAGCGCGCCGCCCTTGCCGTCCCTGCGCACCAGCCGGAAGCGGTCGAACGAATCGCGCCGCAGTTCCATGTCGCGCGCGTCGAGGTCGACCGGCCGACGCTCACGCGCTGCCCCGACTACGCCGGCCGCGAAGATCGCGCGGATGCCCTCGGGCGTGATCGCTGCATCGACGATGCTGTCGGCGATTCCCGTGGCGACCAGCGCGCCGAGCACATCGTCGCCGCCGCTGCCCTGCGCGAAGCGCGCGCGGAGTTGGGTCTTCATGCTCTTGCGCAGCGCCGGATAGTCGACCCGCGCCGACAGCGCCCCGGCATCGCGCGCCTCGGCCGCCCGCTCCATCGAGCGTACCGCGAGATAGGGCGATCCCCATGCCCAGCCGCCAGCGGCGAGCAGCGCCAGCGCCGCCAGGATCAGGAGCCAGCGGCGCATCAGGCGCGTACTCCGCGCAGCCGCCCCAATGTCTCGGTTGCCCAGCGGTACATGTCGGCCTCGGCGGCGCGCTGGTAGCGGTCGAGCCGCTTCATCCGGGCCTCGACCTCCTCGAGCACTTCGCGCGCGCGCCACGTTTCGCCCCGTTCCAACAGAAGGGCGGCGTAGCGGCAGCGGGCTTCCTCGCCGGGCATGCGCGTCACGACATCAGCGTAGAGCCTCAGCGCCTCCTCATGCTTGCCGACGTGCTCGACGGCCCGCGCACGCAGCAGTGCCAGCCGGTCGACCTCGCTTTGCCCTTGGGGCGCGGGGAGCACGTCGAGCAGCGCCAGGCACTCCTGCGCCTGTCCCGTCTCGAACAGCGATTGCGCGAGCTTGCCCTGGGTGCGCAGGTCGGGATCACCCGGCGTCATGCGGATGCTCTCGCGATAGAAGGGAATCGCTTCCTCGTGCCGCCCGAGTGCGGCCAGCGCGTCAGCGGTCCGCAGCCGATTGGCGGCCGTATCGGCGAGATCGAGCGCTTCGTGCGCCGCGCGGAGCTCGCGCTGGGGATCGAGCGTCGCCGCAGCCTTGGCCCGAGCTGTGCGCACGTGGCGGTTGGTCCCCATGCCCGGCAGCACCTCGACACAGAAATAGGCGAGGCATCCGACCAGCGGCACGAAGATGATCAGCATGATCCACATCTGGTTGCGCCGATTGCGCACCGCATGGACGACGCAAGCCACTTGGCACGTAACCGAGGCGAGCAGATAGAGCATCAGGCCGCCTCCCCCTCGTTCGGGGCTTCTTCGTCGGTCTTGCCCGCGGTGCCTATCGAGCGTTCGACCAGCCCGGTGTGGAGCATCCACCAGAACAGCAGCACGCCCGGGATCGCGATGACGAAGGTGAGCAGATAGAAGTTCACATAGCCCATCGCCTCGATCAGCCGGCCCGCGGTGGTGCCGGTCACCAGCCGCCCGAGGATGCTCGCCGCGGCCGAGATGAGCGCATATTGCGCGGCGGTGTAGCGCAGGTCGGTGAGCGCCGAGAAATAGGCGATCACCACCACGCCGCCGAAGCCGCTCGCGAAATTCTCGAAGCCCATCGCCCCGGCCATGCCCAGCGTGCTGTGTCCCGCCGCTGCGAGCCCGGCGAAGCTCAGGTTGGAGAGCGCCATCAACACCAGGCTGAGCAGCACCGAGCGCGCCATGCCCATGCGCGAATAAAGCAGCCCGCCCACGAAGATGCCGATCATATAGGCGAAGAAGCCCAGCCCCACGTCGTAGAAGGCGATCTCGTCGTTGGTGAAGCCAAGATCGTCGAACAGCAGACGCACGGTGAGCTGGCTGAGCGTGTCGCCGATCTTGTGGACCAGGATGAACAGCAGGACGATCAGCGCACCCTCGCGCGCGAAGAACTGCGCGAAGGGCCCCCAGATCGACTTGGCGACGCGCACGAAACCCTTGCGCTCGGCAGGAGCGCGGTGGCGTTGCGGCTCGCCCAGAATGAGCCCGGTGATCATCGCCGGAAGTGCGAAGGCGGCGCAGGCGATGTACGCGGCTTCCCACCCGAGGCGGGCGGCGATCACAAGCGCGAGCGCACCCGCGCCGGCGCTGCCGATGCGCCAGCCATATTGCGTCATGCCCGATCCGACGCCGAGCTGTCGCGGCTCGAGGATCTCGATGCGATAGCCGTCGATGACGATGTCGTAGGTCGCGCCCGCGATGCCCACCAGCACCGCCGCAATCACGGTGGGCATGATGTTGTTCGCGTCCGGGGTCACCAGCGCCAGGTTGATCACTGCCGCGATCACGAGCAGCCCGGCGACGATCAGCCACGAGACGCGCTGGCCCAATCGCCCGAGCAGCGGAATGCGCACGCCGTCCACGGCCCAGGCCCAGAGCCACTTGAGGTTGTAGACGAGGATGGCGAGCGAGAAGGCGGTCACCGTCGACTTGTCGATGCCGCCCTGGGCGAGCCGCGAGGTCAGCGTCGCGCCGATCATCGCATAGGGGAAGCCCGATGAGAGCCCGAGAGCGAAGGCCGCCAGCGGCGCGCGCTCGACATAGGGGCGCACGCCGTCGGGAAGCTCGCTGCGCCAGTCGGCCGGAGCCGCCGCACGGGCGCCGAGGAAGGCCACCGCCAGCGCCGCCAGCGCCGCATAAAAGCCGGGTCCCGGGCGGAGCTCCAGCCCCGCCGCGCTCAGCGCCTTGCCGGGCGCCACCAGCGTATAGCTGACCGAAATCAGGATCAGCGCGGCCGCCGCCACGCTCGCGGCGATCACCAGGCTCGCGCCGCCGTTCCGCCGCCAGACCAGCCCGAGCACCAGTGCCGCCGCCGTCACGAACAGCCCCAGGTTGAGCGTCATCAGCGCCGTCAGCGTCAGGTCGTCGCCCAGCGCGATGCCGCGCATCAGGTCCGGCCCATAGGCCGTCACCGGCGTCGCGCCCGGCAGCGCCAGCGTCATCCATGGAAGCAGAAGGGACAGGAACACCGCCGCGAGCGCCGCCAGGGCAGCCGGATAGGTCCAGGTGGCGCGCTTGAACTCCATTCCTTCTTTGCCCCTCTTCACCGTTCGGCGCGACACTAGCCGAAAAGTGGCTGAGCGGAAGGTGGGTCGCGCAGGACGCCTGTCCCGGCTGGACGAACCGCCCCGGTGCTATGGTGAATCCCGGATCAGGAAGCGTCCCGAATGGCTCGGGATCGCGCGTCTCCTAAAAGGAAACCAAGCTCCCGGACTCCAGGTGAACCATGCCCTTGCCGCTTCCTCCCTCGGGCCTCGTCGAAATCGACGACTCCCGCCGTGCCCCGCCCGGAGCCGGCGTGTTCCTCGCGGTCCTCACGTCGCTCCTCGCATGGGCGGTCGTGATCGCCTATCTCTTCTGGCGCTGACCCCCTCAGGCGGGCGCACCGAACAGGCTGAAGTTCGCCGGCAGCTTGCGCGGCTGCTTGCCTTCGATCACCGTTTCGATCGCTTCGATCACCGCCAGCAGGTCGCGCTGCGGATAGGGTTTGGCGAGGCAACCCACCGCCAGTGCCCGCGCATCCTTGGGGCAGTCGGCGGTCACGAACAGCACGCGCAGGTCGCGCGCGCACGCCGCCTCGGCCACGGTCACCCCGCTCCCGTCCGCCAGGTTCACGTCCGCCAGCACCAGGTCGATCGCTTCCCCGGCGTCGATCACGCGCAGCGCCTCGGCTACCGAATCGACCGTCGCAACGATCTCGAAGCCTTCGGAATGGAGAAAATGCTCGGTATCGAACGCGACCAGCGGCTCGTCCTCCACCACCAGGACGCGATGGATCCACCGCTTCTTCCGTCCGAACAGCATCGGCCTCCTAACCCGGGGATCGATTACGCCCCCTTTCCACGACTAACGCGCGAAACCCCTTTCAGCGCCGCAATAATTTTTGCGCGCCGGGGCATAATCGCTATATCGCCGCGGTGTCCGCCTCCAACCCCTCCAAGCCCGCGCGCGAGCCCCAGCGCATCGCCAAACTGCTCGCACGTGCCGGAATCGCGTCGCGCCGTGAGATCGAACGCATGATTGCCGAAGGGCGCATCGCGCTCGACGGCAAGATTCTCGAAACTCCCGCCACTTTGCTCACCTCGCTGCACGGCGTGACGGTCGACGGCAAGCCGGTCGCCGCGCCGGCGCCCGCGCGCCTGTTCCGCTATCACAAGCCCGCCGGCCTGCTCACCACCGAGCGCGATCCCAAGGGTCGCCCGACGATCTACGATCGCCTGCCCGACGGACTGCCGCGCGTGATGCCGGTCGGCCGGCTCGACCTGAACACCGAGGGGTTGCTGCTCCTCACCACCGACGGCGAGCTCAAGCGCGAGCTCGAGCTTCCCGCTACCGGGGTCGAGCGCACCTACCGCGCCCGCGCTTATGGTCAGGTCAGCCAGCCCCAGCTCGAGGAACTGATGCTCGGCGTGGAGATCGAGGGCGTTCGCTACGGCCCGATCGACGCGAACATCGAGCGTCGCACCGGCGCCAACGTCTGGATCGAGATGACGCTGACCGAAGGCAAGAACCGCGAGGTCCGTCGCGTGCTCGAACATCTCGGGCTCGAGGTCAGCCGTCTGATCCGCACGCGCTATGGCCCCTTCTACCTCGGCGACCTGCCCGCCGGCGACGTCGACGAAATCCGCCGGCACGATCTGATCACCTTCCGCACCGTTCTGTCGAAGCCCGGCGGCGGCAAGGCCGCGTCGAACCTGCAGTTCGCCGTGCGCGAACGGGTTCCCGCGCCGTCGCCCGAGCCGAAGTCGGCGATCGAACCGGACCGCCGCCTCCGCCGCGCGCCGGCGAAGCCTGCCGGACCCAAGGCGCCCCGCTTCACTGCGCGCGCCACGCCAGCGCCACGCGCTCCCGAAACCCGCGAAGAGGTCCGCGCTGCGCCGGGAGCCCGCAAGACGCTCAAGCCCGTGAACCCCGCCCGCGCCGCACGCGCCAAGGCGCACCGCGAGGCGCAGGGGCCACGCGAGGGTGATCTGGTCGATCGGCCTCGTGGCCCGCGTCCTTCCCGCGGACCGGCAGGCGGTCGCGGCAAGCCCTCGGGACCCAAGCGCCCGCCGAGGACGCGCAAATAATGCGGATCATCGCCGGAGAATGGCGCGGCCGACCGCTCGTCGCGCCGAAGGGGGACACCACGCGTCCCACCGCCGATCGCACGCGGGAGGCGCTCTTCTCGATGCTCGCCAGCCGTCTCGGCACCTTCGAGGGGCTGGCCGTGGCCGATCTCTTCGCCGGATCCGGAGCGCTCGGACTCGAGGCGCTGTCGCGCGGCGCCGCCTCCTGCCTTTTCGTCGAGCAGGACAAGACCGCGCTCGACGCGCTCAAGGCCAACATCGCAAAGCTGGGTGCAAGGGGGGCCGATGTCCGCCCCGGCTCGGTCATGGCGCTCGGCCCGGCGCGCGCCCCGCTCGACCTGATCCTGATGGACCCGCCCTACGGTACCGGCGCGGGCGCCGTCGCGCTCGACAAGCTCGGCCGCCTGGGCTGGGCGGGCCCAGGCACCTGGATCAGCATCGAGACGGCACGCGACGAGCAAGTCGAAGTCGGCGGCTTCGAGATCGACGCCACCCGCGTCCACGGCAAGGCGCGCCTCACGCTGCTTCGCCCGGCCTGACGCTTCAGTCGAGCCGCGCCAGCAGGCTCGTGAACAGCGGCCGCAGCCGCCGAAGCTCCTCGCGGTGCGTCTCCGAAAGGCGCGCCAGCAGTTCGCGCGCGCGAGGCGTGATCGCCACCAGCGCCTGGCGCCGGTCGGTCGGCGACACGGCGCGCTCGACCAGGCCCAGCGCCTCGAGCCGATCGACCAGTCCCGATGCGCTGTGCGGCTTCACCACCAGCCGCTCGGCGAGCCAGCCCACGG
>DATLJJ010000425.1:0-3549 GCA_035538975.1 Sphingomonas sp.
GATAATGGCCCGCCAGCAGATAATGGGCGCGTACGGCGGCGGGGTGTTCTGCGTCCTGCGCCAGCTTCAGCTCGGCTTCGGCGCGGTCATAGAAATAGCTGTCGGGTTCGTGTTCCATCTCTTCTCTTCACGTGCACCGGAAGGGCGCGTCACTCCTAGCTAAGGCGCGATTTGGGCAAGGCGTAGGACGGCGGGTCGCTGGCGGGGAAGGACTCGTCCGATCCTTCGTCCACTTCGTCCCAAACCACGCCATCCTCGTCCCGCATGTGCTCAGGGCCGGCATCGCGTGTGGGATTGAAGCTGCCCGGCTCGGCGGTCCGGACCGCGAAGGCGGCCGGAGTCGGCCCCTCCTCCTCCTCGCCGCGACGGCTGAGCCTGCCCGCGAGGAACGCGGCGACGCCGATCGCAGCCGCGCCGAGCAGCCCGGCCACGGCCCATGCCGCGCCACCGGGCTTCCGCTGTCCCGCGGATCTTTTTCGCCTCTGCTGTGCCATTTTTCCCTGCCCCAAGAACAAGCGAGGGGCGCCGGAGGCGGCGTCCCTGTACATGTCGAACGAAGGACCGGCCGCCTCGTTCCGCGCAAGTCCGGCGCTAGGACATCTCGACGTAGTGGGGTTCACCGCGCTCGTGGAGCTGCTCGTAATGGACCAGTGCGGGCTCGGGACCCAGGGGCACGGGCTCGCCGCCGCGGAAAGCCCATTCGCCGCGGTCGCAATCCCCGGCGCGGACATAGCCGTTGATGTAGAGCCGGCGGCGGTGGCTCGAGCGGTTCGCGCCCGAACCGTGGACGAGATAGGGGCTCCACAGCGCGAGGTCGCCGGGTTCGAGCACCAGCTCGACGACGTCGGAAGCCGAGAGGCCCACAGCCTCGAGCGCGCCGTCCTGCAGCCGGGTGCCGAGGACCTCGGTCGACGTGTCGAGCGGCAACGGGCCGCGCAGATGGCTCCGCGGGATCATCCGCATGCAGCCCGATTCGGGCGTGTGCGGGTCGATCGCGAGCCCCGTCTGCACATAGGAACTGCCCAGGTTGCGATAGGCGCCGTCGGGCTTGCGGAAGCGCGAATCCTGGTGCCAGGCGAAGTCACCCAGGCTCCCCGGCGCCTTCCAGTGAACCTGGTTGATGATCTGTTTGAGATCATTGCCGATCAGCGGATCGAGCAACTCGGCGAAGCGGCGGTCGAGCCGCACGGCGTTCATCACCGGTTGGTGATAGGACGGCCATTGCACCATCCGGACCGCCGGGCCGTCGGCGCCAGGCACGACATTGTAGAAAAGGTTGCCGTGGCGGAAGCTGCGTCCGTGGCGCTCGCCCTCCTCGCGAAGCTGATCCATCGCGACGCCGATCGCGGCAACCTCGTCGCGCGAGAAGAAGCTGCGGACGATTGCATAGCCTTCGCGGCAGTAGCGCTCGGCCAGGTCGCCGGGAATCCAGTGCTGGGCTGTCATGGCCTTTCGTCCCTCACTTGCGGCCAGACTGGGCAGCGCGCCGGGACACGGCAAATAGCTTGCGTGCGCGCACCGATGCCCATTGGCTATGGACCAACGCGCAACATACTGGAGCGGCACACAAAAAAGACATGGCGCGCCCGTGCAACCGATTGCAGAAGACGCGTCGGACTTTGTGGAGAAACAGCGGAAATGATCAGGACGGCAGCAGCGATGCTCGCGCTCGGCCTGGGCGGGACGACGGCGCAAGCCGCCAGGGCGCAGGTCGCCCCGGCGAGCGCACCGGCGCAGATCGTCGCGCGCGACGATGGCGCCGAGGCCCGGCTGGGGCCCCTGCTGCTCCGCGTCACTGCTATCAGCGACGCAATCCTGCGCGTGCGGATCGGCCGCGACGGCGCGCTCGGAGAGGACGCGAGCTGGGCAGTCCCTGCCGCGGTCCGTTCCCGGCGCATGCGCGTCACGCCGACTGCCGACGGCTTTTCGACTGCTGCACTCCGCGTCCGGATCGATGCCGCGACGCTCGCGCTGCGCGTCGAGGACCCTGCCGGCAAGCTCATCGCAGGCGACACGACGGCGCCGGTGAAGCTCGACGGCAGCGGTTTCACGCTGCGCAAGGCGATGCCCGTCGGCGAACATTATTTCGGCCTCGGTGACAAGACCGGCCCCTATGACCGGCGCGGCGCGAGCTACGTCAACTGGAACACCGACGCGTACGGCTTCACCGGCACTACCGACCCCATCTACAAGTCGATCCCGTTCTTCGTCAGCGCGGGCGGCGCGGGCGGAAGCTACGGCATCTTCCTAGACAACACGCACCGTAGCTGGTTCGACTTCGGGCATCGCGAGGACGGCGTGCTCGCGATGGGCGCGCCGGACGGGCCGATCGACTATTATCTCATCGCCGGACCGGCCACTGCGGAGGTGGTGCGCCGCTACACCGATCTGACCGGCAAGGCGCCGCTCGTCCCGCGTTGGGCGCTCGGCTATCAGCAGTCGCGCTACAGCTACATGACCGACGCGGAGGTACGCGAGATCGCAGGACGCCTGCGGCAGGAACGCGTACCCACCGACGTGATCTGGCTCGACATCGACTTTCAGGACCGCAACCGCCCCTTCACGGTCGATACCAAAGCCTTCCCCGACCTCGGCAAGCTCGCGCGCGACCTCGGTACCGACGGGATCAAGCTGGTCGCGATCACCGACCTCCACATCGCTGCTGCGCCCGACCAGGGCTATGCGCCTTATGACGAAGGGATGAAGGCCGGGCATTTCCTGCGCAATCCCGACGGCAGCACCTATGTCGCGCCGGTCTGGCCCGGACCTGCGGTCTTCCCCGACTTCACGCGCAAGGCCTCACGCGACTGGTGGGGCTCGCTCTACAAAAACTTCGTCGATCTGGGCATCGCGGGCTTCTGGAACGACATGAACGAGCCGGCGATCTTCGAGACGCCGAGCAAGACGATGCCGCCCGGCACGCTCCACCGCATCGACAGCGACGACTTCGCGGCGCGCGAAGCGACCCACGCCGAGATCCACAACGTCTATGGCATGGAGAACACCCGCGGCACCTTCGAGGGGCTGCAGCGGCTGCGCCCGAACGATCGGCCCTTCGTGATGACGCGCGCCAGCTATGCCGGCGGGCAGCGCTATGCCGTGACCTGGACGGGTGACAACAATGCGACCTGGGAGCACCTCAAGCTCTCGGTCCAGCAACTCGTCAGCCTGGGCCTTTCGGGCTTCTCCTACTCGGCGGCGGACGTTGGCGGCTTCACCGGCGGGCCGAGCCCCGAGCTGCTGACGCGCTGGATCCAGATCGGCGCCTTCACCCCGGTGTTCCGCGTCCATGCCGCCAAGAACACGCCGCGCAGCGAGCCCTGGGTCGACGGGCCCGAGCATCTTGCGATCCGTCGACGCGCGATCGAGGACCGTTACC
Source organism: Sphingomonas sp. (assembly GCA_035538975.1). GTDB lineage: Bacteria > Pseudomonadota > Alphaproteobacteria > Sphingomonadales > Sphingomonadaceae > Sphingomonas. Next base: position 3,380 of record DATLJJ010000425.1, read on the forward strand.
GGCTGCTTCCCTATCTCTACGCCGTGGCCGAGGAGAATGCGCGGACTGGCAATCCGATCATGCGGCCCGTCTTCTATGATTATCCGGGCGCGCTTTCTGCCTCTTGCGACCAGTCGATGGCATTCACGGTCGGCCGCAGCCTGATGGTCGCGGCCAATCCGAAGCCCGAA
>DATLJJ010000426.1:0-8747 GCA_035538975.1 Sphingomonas sp.
TTCGGTGGCGATGGCATTGGCCACGTCGGAGAAGGTGGCAGTGCCCTTGTCGGCGGCGACTACGAAATAGGGATCGTTGCCGTCGAGCACCGTCACGCGCTCGGGATGCACCACGTCCGTGCCGACGATGTTGTCGGTCACCGACAGCAGCGCCCGAATGAAGATCCGATAGCTTTCGGTACCCTCCGCAAGCCAGGCATCGCGGTCGACCGCGGGCGAGGGGAGAAGCTTGGGATAGAAGCCCCCCTTGGCGCCGGTGGGCACAATCACGGCGTTCTTGACGCGCTGCGCCTTCATCAGGCCCAGGATCTCGGTGCGGAAGTCGTCGCGCCGGTCGGACCAGCGGAGGCCTCCGCGCGCTACGGGGCCGGCGCGCAGATGGATGCCTTCGACGCGCGGGGAATAGACCCAGATCTCGCGCCACGGCAGCGGCTGGGGCAGGCCGGGGACGAGGCTAGAATCGAGCTTGAACGCCAGCGCCTCGCGCGCCGCGTGCGCAAAGGCGTTGGTCCTCAGCGTCGCTAGCACCACGCCCTTGAGCGTGCGCAGGATGCGGTCGTCGTCGATCGCCGATACCTTGGCGAGGCCCGCGTCGATCGCGCGCGTCGCGGCCTCCACCGCAGCTTCGTCGCGCGGCCGGGCGGGATCGTGCGCGGCCTCGAACCGCCCGATCAGCGCATCGGCGACTGCGGGCGCGCGGCGCAGCGCATCGACCACCGTCGCCATGCCGTAGTTCATTCCTGTCTGGCGCAGGTACCGGAACCAGGCGCGCAGCAGCACCACCGCCGAGGGCCGCATTCCCGCCTCGACGATCAGCCGGTTGAAAGCGTCATTTTCCGCGCTGCCTTCGAGCACCGCGGCGATGGCATCTTCCACTACCTGCAGATCCCCGGCGAGCGGGCGCACACCGCTCCCGAGCGCGACGTGGAAGTCATGGACGAAGCTGCCGTTGGCGAGCTGAGTCGGCACTTCCTCGATTACGCGGAAGCCGAAATTCTCGAACACCGGCACGGCGTCCGAAAGCGCGAGCGCGCCGCCCTGGGCGTAGAGCTTGATGCGATATTCGCCCGCCTTGCCGAGCTCCGCCGTGATGCGCGCGGAGCGGCTCGCGGCGCTGTCGAGCGAGGCGATGCGCAATATGTCACGCGCGGCTTCTTCGGGCGTGCTGGTCGCGCGATAGACCGCGGGGAAGGCGCTGGCATAGCGGAGCGCAAGCCGTGTCGCGCCACCGCCCGCCTGCTCGCCGAGCGCGGCCTCGACCGCAGGCTCCCAGCCGCGCACCATCCGCTCGAGCCGGCAGTCCAGCGCCGCCGCATCGGGCATCACGCCGCCCGCGCGCAGATCGAGCGTGTAGCGGATCAGCGCCACCACGCCGTCCTCGAGCGCGATCGTCCAGTTGATCAGGCTGGCGTTGGCGGCTTCGCACAGCATCTCGCCGATCGCGACGCGGCGCGTGGTGGCGACTTCGTCGCGCGGCAGCCAGACGAAGGCGAACAGGTGTCGCCCCAGCAGCGAGCGAACGAGCACCAGCTTGGGGCGCGGCCGATCAGCGATCGACATGGCTGTGAGCACCAGCGTCTCGAGCGATGCAGGATCGAACGCGGTGGTCAGGTCGTGCGGCAACGCGGTCAGCGCATGTGCCATCGCCTTGCCGGTGTGCCCTTTCGGATCGAAACCGAACCTCTTCTCCAGCGCGGTGAGCCGCGCGCGCAGCACAGGCACTTCCTCGGGTGCGGCGAACAGGGCGGCGCTGGTCCACAAGCCGGCGTGAATCGACAGCCCCGTCACCTCGGCGCCAGTGAGGATCGGCACCGCCACGATGTCGAGCGGCACGCGGCGATGGATCGTCGAGATGGCGTTAGATTTGAGCAACAGCGGTGCCTCGCCGCCGCCGCGGAAATGCTCGATCGCCGCCTGGCGCGAGGCTTCTGCCAGCACCGGCGTCTCGAGCGCGTAGCGCGCAAGACCCAACTGGTCGGTCGTGCTGCCGTCTGGCCGCCACTTCTCGTGACCGAGCAGCGTCATCGCGCCCTCGCAGAACCAGCGCAGCAGTGCCGCGCCCTCGGCCGAGGGAATGGTGCCCGCGTCCGCCGATATCGCGCCCTGGAGCGCGTGCCAGTCTTCCACTGCGCCGCGGACCTGGTCGAGCGTGCGTTCGAGCTCGGCCACCAGCGCGCGGCGCTTGCGTGCGTCGGCGCGCTCCATTTCGATGTAGATCATCGATTCGCGGCGGGCACCGGCAGCATCGGGCCCGATGGAAACGAGCTTGCCCTCGCCGTCGCGCTCGACCGGGATCACCGGATGGATGATGCGGAAGATCGCCAGGTCGCGCGCGGCGATGGCGCCGGAGATCGAATCGACCAGGAAGGGCATGTCGTCGTTGACGACCGCGAGCCGCATCCGGCGGCGCTCGCCCCCGGAATCGGCTTCGAGATAGGTCTCCAGCCGGATCTGCGGCCGCCCGGCGGCGCGCACCGCGGCGGTCTCCGCCACGAAGGTGGCGGCCTCGGCACGCTCGCCCTCGTTGAACCCCTCCAACTCGCCCGGCAATGCTCCTTCGAGCAGCCGAGCCTCGAACGCCTGCGTCAGCGACGTCATCATGGTCTTCATGGCCACCTGCTATGCGCTGGCGGCCGCGCGACCTCAAGGCTGGAGGTCAAAGAAAAAGTATCAATTGCGACTAAGCTGTGTCCCAAAGGACACTAGGCAGCAGCCTTGCGGATCACCCGCTCGGTGAGCGCGGCGTCGTCCTCCACCTTCGCGATGATGTCGAGCCCCTGCTTGCCCGCGCGGGCGAGCAGCAGCACGAACTCGTCGCTGCCGCCGGCGATCGGCACATGCGCGAGGGGTGGGCGCGAGCGGAGCTCGGCGGCAGCGCGCGCGAAGATGTCGGTGCGCTCGGGGCGACGGTGCGCGCGCTCCGCCTTCACCACGCCCTTGATCCCGCCCTCGGCTGCATCGAGGAACACTTCGAACGCATTGGCGGGCACACCGGTGCGCCTGGCAAAAGCGAGCACTGCGGCGAATTCGGTGATCCGCGTCTTATCGTAATCGGCGCCGAAGACGAGCTTCACCGCCGGCGTCATCGGCGCGCGCGCCTGGGCAGTGAGTCCTGCCTCGGCGAGCAGTTCGGCATAGGCTTCGCCATCCGCTTCGGCGGCGAGCGCGAAGTCATAGGCGCGCGCCAGTGCACGGTAGAGCGCAGCACGGCTGCGCGTGTCGGCGGCGCTGGCGGCAGCGGCGGTCTCGCGGGCGTGGGCGAGCCGGTCGGCGAGACTCGCGTCCTGCGGCAGTTCGGCAGTTTCTTCGAAGCCGGCGCTAGGCCCGTCTGCCCAGATCGGCGCGGCGAGCGGCGTCGGCGGCGTGCGGCGCGATTCGGCCATCTCGGCGGCGAGCTGCGCCTGCATACCCGCGTCGACCAGCTCCTTCCAGTTGATCACGCCATAGATGAAGTCGATCGCATCGCCGTTCGACGAATAGGGCATCAGGATGCCACGATAGAGCGTGTTGTGCCCGCGCTGACCGACGAACTCGGCCTCGAATCCGATCGGCGCGCGATTCGCGATGATCTGGAGATAATGGTCGGTCAGGCGCGAGAGCAGCGAACGGCTGGGCACCTGCGCCACATGGGTGATCGAAACGTCGACTCCGCACTCGTCACGCAGCGCGCGGCCGAGATAGCGGATTGCCGGGTTGTCGACTCCGCCGGTGAAGTCGAGCAGCACGCTGTGCGGGCCGAAGTCGGCGATGCTCGCGGGCTCGAGATCCTCGATCGAGGGATAGGGGCGGCCGTGGAGCAGCGACACCCAGTGATTATAGGCGCGCACCTGCATCCGCCGTTCGTCGGCGCCGATGTCGATCGTACGATCGGTGACGGCTGCGTCGTCCGTCGGCTCGGGGGCCGAATCGAGCGGCTCACTCATGCCGTGGGCCATATCCATGCGCGTGCTCCACTTCGGGCGCGAACCCGTTCCTTCTGGAGCGGTTGTGCACGCGCCGTGGTAAACGACGCGTAAAGGGCGTGGACGCGGGATCATGCGGATGTGCACGTCAAGCGAATCGCAACGCTTGTCAGCCATGAATCATGCTGGTAAGCGCGCCGCTCCTTCCGAGCGCTTCGCGCGCCGGACGTGCCGCGTTAGCTCAGCTGGTAGAGCATCGCATTCGTAATGCGGGGGTCACAGGTTCGAGTCCTGTACGCGGCACCATCCACTCTTCCCGCTCATCCGACAGAGTGTCGGCCAACCATCGGATGTTCGGCCAACCAACGCGTTTGCGTCATTCCTGCACTCCGACAACCTTCTTAAGCCTGGAAGCAGCGGACCTTTCATCCGCTTCGTCGCGGGCCCACGCACACGGCAGCCCGTAATAAGCTTATATCGAAAGAATATTTGTCTCGCGACGTGTCCCATGGTTGCCAGCCAGACGCAGGCATCAGGGGCAACGCATGGCGACGACAATAGCAAGGGTGGACCGAGCCTCCGCATGGGGATGGCAGGAGCTGTGGCGCAAGGAAGACTGGTGGGCGATCTGGATCGGGCTGTCGATTGTACTCGCCGGTTGCGCGCTGTTCTGGACCGGCGGCAATCTGCGCTGGCTGGCGGTGCTGCCGCCGCGCTGGCATAGCTTCGGCCAGGTCACGGACGACCTTGCGGCCAACTGGCTGCGCTACCTGGCCCAGTTCGCCTTCTGGCTCGCGGCTTTCGGTCTTGCGCTGAAGATCCTGGGGTACCGTGTCCGCGCGTTCGCGCCGGCTTTTGCGCTGCTCTATCTCGCCGCCTACGCGATTTTCGTGATCGGCCAGTGGGAAGGATCGGTCCGCTACAATCTGGAGCCGCCGCTCGTCGCGTTGTTCCTGGGGCTGGCGATCGCCAATAGCGTCGGGCTGCCGCGCCGGTTCGAGGCGGGCTTCCGCGGCGAATTCTATGTGAAGACCGGGATCGTGCTGCTCGGCGCGACGCTGCCTTTCTCGCTGATCGCGCTGGCCGGGCCGATCGCGATCCTGCAGGCATCCATCGTCTCGGTAGTGACCTTCGGCGTGATCTTCTGGGCCGCGCTGCGGCTGGGCCTCGATCGTCGTTTTGCCGCGACCCTGGGGGTAGGCGGCGCGGTGTGTGGCGTCTCCGCCGCGATCGCGGTCGCCGGGGCGGTCGGCGCCAGGAAGGAGCATACGGCCATCACCATCACCACCGTGGTCGTCTGGGCGATCGTGATGATCTTCGCGCTGCCGTTCGCGAGCCGGGCATTGGGATTGCCGACGGGCGTCGCGGGCGCGTGGATCGGCACCTCGGAATTCGCCGACGCCGCGGGGATCGCGGCCGCGCAAGCCTATGGCGGGCTCGCCGGCAAGGTAGAGGGGATCAGCGGCACGCCCGAACAGGCGCTCCAGGCCTTTACCCTGATGAAGGTCGTCGGGCGCGACATGTGGATCGGCATCTGGGCGGTCGGCCTCGCCATCGTCGCGACGACGCGGTGGGAAGCCCGGCCGGCAGGCGGCGGCGTCGATCCGGGCGAGGTGTGGCGGCGCTTCCCGAAGTTCGTGCTCGGCTTTTTCGTCACCTCGGCGATCATGACCGCAGTGACGGCGAGCTACAGCCTCGAGGAATATAACCGCGTCGCAGTGGCGGGGCTGGTAGGGCCGATCAAGGACCTGCGCACCTGGGCGTTCATCTTCTGCTTCTTCAGCATCGGGCTCACTACGCGGTTCCGCGACCTCGCGGCCGTCGGGCGCCGGCCGTTCGCTGCCTTCACCGCCGGAGTGGCCGTGAACCTCGTCCTTGGCTTCGTGCTGTCGGTCTATGTGTTCGGCGCCCATTGGGCGCGGCTCGGGCAATGAGCTGCCTGTCCTGCGGGCACTTCTGCGACGATCCCGCCGCCGTCGAGCGCGCGCTGCCGGGATTGGCGGTGTTGTCGTCGGCGTATGCCTCGGTGCGCGGCCGCGACGGGCTTTGCGTGCTGCACGAGGTGGTGACGAACGGCGCGCGGGGCTGTGCGGATTTCTCAGCGCCGGATAGGCCGGCGCCGGCCGGGGCGCCGACGCAGGTCGCGGCCTAGCTTGCGCAGGCCCATCCAGGTGCCGGTTCCGCAAACGAATGTTACTGCGACAAGCAGCGGCAGCACGACGAGGTCCCACAGCGGGCGAGCGCGGAGGAGGGGGAAGTCGAGGCTGTGCAGTCCGTTGTGCAGCCAGCGGAAGCCGCGACCGTTGGCGTCGACCGCCCGGATCAGCGCGCCCGAATCGGCGTCGATATACAGCCGGGTCGCCTGGTCATCGGCCAGCACGGCCCGCCAGACGGGCAGCTTCACCGGGACCTTGCGCGCATAGTAATAATCGTCCTCTTCGGTGATCCGTTCGAGCGCGGCGAGGGGCGGGCCATTGCGTAGCGCCGCCGCGAGCGCCGCCTGTTCGAGCGGTGCGGCGCGGCCCTGCGCATCGAAGCGCGTCGTACGGCCCGTGGCGTCGATTGCGACAGTGAAGGCATGGCCGCCGAGCGGTGCGCTTTCCAGCCGTACCGCTTCGCCCGGCAGCGCGCCTAGGCTGGCGATTGCGGTGCGGATCTCCCGCCAGCGAACCGTGCCGGCGAGCCGTTGCCGCTCGGCGGGCCCCGCGGGGCTGTCGAGGAAACCCCAGGGATTCATCGAAAAGAGTCCGCTCGCGACCCAGCTCAGCGTCAGCAGCCCGAAGAACAGCCCGGCCATATGGTGCCACCACCACAAGCCGCGATAGGGCGAGCCGATGCCCCCGTCGCGGCGGCGCAGGCGCGCAACGCCGACATAGAGGCCGGTCACGGTGAGGAAACAGCCGATCAGTGCGGTCCAGATCACGACCTGCGTCCAGAGAGCGGCATTCTGGCGCAGCAAGGTGGGATAGAGCCAGTGCGGGATCGCGCCGAGCCAGTTCCAGAAGCGCTCGAACCGCGTCGTCTGCTGAACGACCGCGCCGCTGCTGCCGGAGACGTAAACACTGGTGGCGGCAGCGTCGGCGTAGTCGACCCGGTAGAGCGGCCGGTTGCGGGCGAAACTCTGCACGGTCCATTGGTCGATGTCGGTCGGTAGGACGGTAGCAGGAGGGCCGGCGATGCCCGACCGCGCGCCATGGGCCGCGGCGATGCTGCGGATGTCGGCAGGCGGGAGAGCGGCGACCTGCGCGCCGGTCGCAAGGTCGTAGCTGCCCGCTATGGGCGGTGGGCCGGGGTCGTGCGCAGGCACGATGCGCAATACGGGCCGTCCCGCCATCATCTCGAACTGCGCGGATGCGAGCGGCGTATCGGCGGGCAGGGTGATCGCGTCGAGCGTGGAGGGCGAGGGCAGCCGCAGCGGCGACAGGCCCTGCAATCGCTCCGCTGGAGTTAGCTGCGGATAAGCGACGTACAGCATGACGAAGCCCGAAAGGCACCAGACGGTCATCAGCACGCCGATGACGACGCCCAGCCAGCGGTGCACGATCAGGATCGGTCGCAGCATCGCCGCGTCAGAAGCCAAGCCCATAGCTGACCCGCAGGGTACGCGGGACGCCGCGGGTGAAATAGAGGAAGCGTCCGCCCGCATCCGCGGCGGCGGAGCTGAACCCGCGCGTGGCATAGTCGCGGCCGGTCAGATTCTCGATATTGACGCCGAAGCGGTTCCGCCGCGCATCGCCGTCGATCCAGAGATGCGCGCCGAAGTCGATCAGCGCGTAATTGCCGTAATTCTGGCGCGGGAAACCCGACGGCGAGGAATAGACGTCGCCCACCCATTGCAGCGCGACATTGGCGCCGAACGGGCCATGCTGTGGCGCATAGGCGAGCGACGCCTTGGCGAAGCGGCTCGGCGAACGGTCGCGCTGCGCCGTCGCGCCCTCGTTGCGGACGCGCGACCAGGTGTAGCTCGCAGCGAGGTTCCAGGCCTGTCCGAAGCTCGCGTCGAGCCCCAGCTCGACGCCGCGCACGCGGACCTTGTCGTCGACATTGACATAGACGCCGTTGGGGAAGGCGGGATCGTCATAGGTCGTGTCGATCAGGTCGGTGACGTCGCGGTGGAAATAGCTTGCTTTCCATTGCAGCGCCCCGCTTCCCGGTACCAATCGGCCGCCGGCGGTCAGGTTGAGATTGGTGCTCTGCTCCGGCCGCAGGTTCGGATTGCCGATCTCGCAGCAGGGGTCGATGCCGTAGAGCGATCCCGCATCGGGGAGCAGGAAGGAGGTACCGCCGACGCCTTCCAGATAGAGATGCTCGCCAAGCTCGTAGCGCCCGCTGACGTTCCAGATCGTCTTCTTCGCGCCGCCGGTGACGTTGTAGCGCAGCCCGGCGGCGAGGCGGGCCCGGCGGCTGATCTCGTCGGTCGTGCGCAGCTGGAAGACGCCGGCATGAACCTGCTCGCTGGTGTCCCCGATCAGCAGCACGTCGTCGCGGCCGCTGAAGCTCTGGAAGTCGTAGCCGAACAGATATTCGAGGCCGCGGTGCGGGTGCAGCTTGAGCACCGCGCTGCCGCCATAGTCGCGATAGCCCCAGAAAGTCCCGGCCGGATAGACGGTGACAGGCGGCCCGGCAGGGACGGGGTTGAGGATCTGGACGTATGCCGTCTTCCAGTCGTGGAAATAGCCCTTGAGAAAGAACTGGAGCGTGTCGCCGCCGGTATAGTCGAGCCGGGCGCTGGCGATCTCCTCGTTGCGATCGTTGCGGCCGGTATGGATGCGCGCAGCGGACAGGCTGTCGAGCCTGGCCTCGGTGTGCTGATAGTGGAGATCGAGGCGCAGGTCGGGCGTGAGG
>DATLJJ010000427.1:0-2405 GCA_035538975.1 Sphingomonas sp.
CTGTTGATCGCCGGGCTCAACGAAGGTCATGGCAGCTATGATTTCGGCGGCGCAAGCCTTCAGGGCGATACCACCAACCTGACCGGGCATGGCTTCACGGCCTATTATGTGCTCGCGGGCGCTACGGGCGCCGGCACGCGCAATGACCCGGGCAGCCTGGCCGCAGCCGAGGCTTCGGGCGCGAAGTACATCGTTCTGCTCAACAATGCAGCCGGTGGGCAGGACGTGCTCGACGCAGCGAGCGCAGGCGGCTCTTTCGACCTCACGGCCGGACAGACGCTGGTCAGCTTCCTCGCAGGCGATTTCTTCGCCGTCACCGGCCAGCCCGGACTGCCGGCCAATTTGATCGTGACCGGTCTCGGGCCGGTCGGAATCTCCAATCCCTTCGCCGGATCGGGCGCGGCGCTGCTGACCACCACCACGGCGGGCGCGGCGACGGTCAACCTTGCCGACAACAGCGCGCTTGCCGGGCTCGTCATTGCGAACGCCACCAGCGTGGCGGTCGTGGGTAGCGGTACGAGCGGTGTTCGAATCGCGGACTCGCAGATCGGCGGGGCCGGGGGCGCGATCTCCATCGTCGACGGCGGCGAGACAGCCTCCGCGGTACTCACGGATCTTCAGCTCTCCGCATCGGGTGGTACCGTGCTCACGCTGAGCGGATCCGGCGCAGGCACGATGAATGCCGCCGCCAGCGGGGTGAACCTCACTGCGACGGGCTCGGCCGCAGCGCTCTCGCTCACCGACATGACTTCGGCAGGGCTCGGCTTCGGTGCGATCACGACAGGTGTTTCCGCGAATACCGCAGTGACCATCCGGGGCGTGGACGGCCTGGGAATCAGCGCTGCCGCGACGACGATCGGCGGCACCGCCGCGGGCGCCGGCGTATTGGTCAGCGACAATGCGGCGGGCGTGTTCCTGTCGAGCGTCAACGTCGCGGGCAGCGCCGGCGACGCGGTTCAGACGGTGAACAATCGGGGCGGGCTGATCATCGGCTCGCTCCATGCGACGGGCATCGGCGGCGACGGCCTTCATGTCACGGGCAACTATGACCATGTGGTCTCGGTAGGTGCGTTTTCGGTCGACGGGGCGGTGGGCGCGGGCCTCCATGTAGAGGACGCCGCCTCCAACGTGCTGATCGGCGCGAGCTCGATCATCGGCACAGGCACCGGCGTGTTGGTGGACGGAGTAGCCAACGGCGCGATGGTCCGCTTCGACACGCTTTATGTGAGCGGGTCGACGGGCGCGGGCGTTTCGCTCGCCGACATCGACGGATCGTTCCAGACGATCCGCGGCGAGATCAACGCTCCGGGCACGGCGGGCATCGTCTTCGGCGGGGGAAGCTCGGGTTCGATGAGCTTCGGCAATTTCCCGGGCAATTTCGACATCACGGGTCTCGGCGCGGGGACGACCGGCGTCGATGCCCGCAATGCGTCGGGCACGATAAACTTCTACACGCTGGATATCGCCGGTGCTTCCACCGTCGGTACGCGCGGCATCGACCTCACCGGCGCCACCTTCGGCACCAGCTTCACCACCACCGAGAGCAGCAGCATCACCGGGGTGGGGATCGGCGTCGACCTCACCAATGCCGCCATTACGGGAAGCTTCCGCTTCGGCGATGGTTCGAACTCGGATGCCGACGGCGCGGCGTCGTCGATCGTCGCGGTGACGCCGATCGTGGCGACCGGTGTCGCCATCGGGACCGGCACCTTCGATTTCCGCGATGTGGTGCTCACCGGCGACGTCAGTGCGCTCAGCTCGTCGCATACCCTGTACTTCGTCAAGGCGGGCGCCACCGGCGTCGGCAGCGCGAGCGACCCCGGCAGCCTGGCGGGAGCGGAGGCATCGGGGGCCGACACGATCATCCTGCTCAACGATCCGAGCGGCGGCGATGATCTGCTCGACGCGATATCCGCGGGCGGCTCGTTCGACCTGGGCGCTGGAAAGGCGCTGCTGAGCTTCCTGAACAGCGACACGCTCACCCTGTCGGGAAGCGCTCCGGGGAACGTGCTGCTGTACGGCGTGCCCCAAGGCGTTGTCGTCAACCCCCATGCGGGCTCAGGCGCGCCGGTGCTCACCACGAGCGTGGCTGGGGCCGATACGCTGGTCCTCGGCGGGACGAACAGGGTCGAAGGCGTTCGGATCGACAATGCCGGTGGCGGTGCGGGCATCTTCGGCGCCGGAGTCGCGAACATAACGATCCGCGGCAGCAGCGTCTCGGGCCAGGCGGCAGCGATCCAGTTCATCGACAATGGGGCGATGGCCAACATCGCGCTCGCCAACCTGTTGCTGTCGTCGACGGGCGGCGCAGTAGTCGACCTCGACGGCACCGGCGGCGGTACGCTTGCGGTGACCGCGCTCGACAACCTGACGATCGCCGGTGGCAACGGCGAGAGCGTCGGCTT
>DATLJJ010000428.1:0-2018 GCA_035538975.1 Sphingomonas sp.
TCGACGAAATCATCGGGGAGATTGCCGCCGCGCACGCGGCAGGCAAGGATGTCGCGCGGTTGCATTCCGGCGATCTCTCGGTCTGGTCGGCCATGGGCGAGCAGCTCCGCCGTCTGCGTGCGCTTCGCATTCCCTATTCGGTGACGCCGGGCGTTCCCTCCTTCTCGGCGGCCTCGGCGGCGCTGGAGGCCGAGCTCACGCTGCCTGGCCTTGCCCAGAGCGTGGTGCTGACGCGCACGCCGGGCCGCGCCAGCGCGATGCCTGAGGGCGAGAAGCTTGCGGCGTTCGCAGCCACCGGCGCCGTGCTCGCGATTCATCTGTCGATCCATCTGCTCGACCAGGTCATCGCGGAGCTGACACCGCACTATGGCGCGGATTGTCCGGTCGCGATCGTCTGGCGTGCAAGCTGGCCGGATCAGCGCATTATTCGCGCCACGCTTGCGACGCTCGATGCGGCCGTGGGCAGCGAAATGGAGCGCACGGCGCTGATCCTGGTCGGCAAGACCCTGGGCGCTGCGGATTTCGACGAAAGCCGCCTCTATGCCGCCGACTACGATCGGCGCTACCGGCCGGTCGGCGCCGAGCCGCGCTTTCCGGAGGCGACGTGATGGCGGCCGGTCTTGTCATCTCTGCTCCGGCCTCCGGCGTCGGCAAGACCACGCTGACGCTGGCGCTTGCGCGCGCCTGGCGCAGTCGCGGCCTGAACGTGCAGTGCTTCAAGAGCGGCCCCGACTATATCGATCCCGCCTTTCACGCCGCCGCCACGGGACGCGCGTCGGTCAATGTCGATAGCTGGGCGATGGACCGCGGCGCCATCGCGCATCTCGTCAGTCGCGGCGTGGACGCCGATGTCGTGCTTGCCGAGGGCTCGATGGGCCTGTTCGACGGCGTTGCCGCGCGCGGCGTCTCCGGCACCGGCGCGACTGCCGACATTGCGGAGATGCTGGGCTGGCCGGTGGTGCTGGTGATCGACCCCTCGGGACAAGCGCAAACGGCGGCTGCGATTGCGGCCGGCTTGCGCGATTATCGCGCCGGCCTGCGTCTTGCCGGGGTCGTGCTCAACCGCGTCGCCAGCCCGCGTCACGAGGCTCTCGTGCGGCGCGCGCTTGAGGAGGCCGGCATCGCCGTGTTCGGCGCGCTGCCACGTCATGCCGAGATCAGTCTGCCGAAGCGGCATCTCGGCCTGGTGCAGGCCGAGGAGCAGGCCGAGATCGGCAAGCTGATCGACGAGGCCGCGCGCTTCGTTGCCGCGCATGTCGATCTCGATGGAGTGCTCCGAGCCGCCGGCAATTGGTCGGCGCAGCCCGCGGCGAACGGCCTGAAGATAACCCCGCCCGGTCAACGCATCGCGCTCGCCCGCGATGCGGCCTTCTCCTTCGTCTATCCGCACATGCTGGAGGCCTGGCGCGCGGCGGGCGCCGAGATCGTGCCGTTCTCGCCGCTGGCCGACGAAGTGCCCGACGCGAGCGCCGACGTCTGCTGGCTGCCCGGCGGCTATCCCGAGCTGCACGCCGGCAAGCTGGCGGCCAATGCACGCTTTCGCAGCGGTCTTTGCGCCTTCGCCACGACGCGGCCGGTGCACGGCGAGTGCGGAGGCTATATGGTGCTGGGGACCGCTTTGACGGATGCCGACGGCGTCCGCCATGAGATGACGGGCCTGCTCGGCCTCGAGACCAGCTTTGCCAAGCGACGGATGCATCTCGGTTATCGTCTCGCCACGCTCGCATCGCCGATGCCGGGATATCAGGCCGGTGCGCGCCTGCGCGGCCACGAATTCCACTATTCGACCATTCTCGCGCAACCTGATGCGCCGCTGGCGGTGGTGCACGACGCAACCGGCGCGGTCATCGCCGAGACCGGCTCGCGGCGGGGACACGCCACCGGCACGTTCTTCCACCTGATCGCGGAGGACCGGTGAGCGGCTTCGTCTCCTTCGATTCCGCCGGCCCCGGCGACCCCGAGCTGCTCACCGTGAGAGGCGCCGCGCGGCTGCGCGAGGCGGACGTCGTGCTCTATGA
>DATLJJ010000429.1:0-6356 GCA_035538975.1 Sphingomonas sp.
TCCCATGACACCGGTATCAGCAGCAAAGACCCGTTACAAGCCCACCGCCCCCGTTCTTACGTCCCGCTATTGGATTGCTACTGAGCGACTTTCCGCAGTTTTCCGGTACTTGCTTGCAAGTCTTTGAAAAGCGGCCAGTCACGATGCGAAGTCCCGGAACCGTTTTGTCCACCGGTATCACCTATACTCGTTAGTGGCAGTTGGCGGAGACGCACAGGCGCGTTATGTGTCCCCGCAATGAAACGCACCGCACAGCCCACCATCAACGACGTGGCGCGCATCGCCGGCGTTTCGAAGAAGACCGTAAGTCGCGTCATCAACCACTCGCCGCTGCTCAATGGCGAGACGCGACGTCGCGTCGAGGAAGTCATCGCGAATCTGGGCTATGTCCCCAACCCGCAGGCGCGTGCGCTGGCGCTCCGGCGCAACTTCCTGATCGCGCTGATCCACGACAATCCCAACGCCCAGATGGTCCTCAACGTCCAGCAGGGCCTGCTGGAGGTACTGCGGGACACCGAGTTCGAGCTGATCGTTCACCCGGTCAACCGCGGTTCGCCGACGATGCTCGAGGAACTCGGGCAGTTCCTCGAGCGCCAGCGTCCCTATGGCGTGATGATCCTTCCGCCGATCTCTGAGAACGAGCCTCTCGCGCAGCTCTGCGCGCAGATCGGCTGCCGGTACGTGCGCATGGGCTCGGCATTGTTCGCCGACGCACCGAACATGGTGGCGTCGAATGACCGCGAGGCCGTGCGGGGAGCAGTCGAGCATCTGATCGCCGCGGGCCACCGGCGGATCGGGCTGGTGATGGGCCCGCGCGGCTTTCGCTCGGCGTTCGAGCGACAGAAGGGCTATGAGGAAGCGATCGAGGCTGCGGGTCTGCCGCTGCTTCGCACGCTGATGGTCGCCGGCGACTATCAGTTCGAATCCGGGGTCCGCGCCGCCGAGCAGTTGCTCGATCTCTCTCCCCGCCCGACCGCCGTGTTTTCATCGAATGACGAGATGGCTGCGGGAGTGCTCCATGTCGCGCGCGAGCGTGGGCTCAATGTGCCGCAGGACCTGTCGATCATCGGATTCGACGATACGCCGATCGCCGCGCACATCTGGCCGCCGCTCACGACCGTGCGCTGGCCGATCGCGACCATGGCGCGCGCCGCCGCGCTCAAGCTGGTCGGGGATCCCGACGACGAAGGGGCCGAGGCCTCGCTGTTCGTCTCGACGCTGGTGCGCCGCGCCTCGGTGGCGCCGCCGGCCGGAGAGATCCCCGGCTGAAATTCAGCCGCCGAAGCTCCACCCGCCGCCCATAGCCTGGTAGAGCGCGACCAGCGCGTTGATCTGATCCACCTGGACCTGCACCAGGCTCAGCTCGGCATTGAGCAGCGCGCGCTGCGCATCGAGCTGCTCGAGATAGGAGGTATAGCCCGCGTCGTAGCGATTGGTGGCGTGGCGCAGCGCCTCGGCGAGCGCGGCGCGCTGCGCCTCCAGCCGCGCGCGCTGCTCGGCCAGCCGGCCGACCGCCGCAAGATTGTCCTCCACTTCCCGAAACGCCGTCAGCACGGTCCGGCGATAGCTGAAGGCCGCCTGGTCGCGACGTGCGGCGGCGGTGTCGACCTGCGCCGCGATCCGTCCGCCGTTGAACAGCGGCGCCAGGATGCTGCCGCCCAGCGACCAGATCGCGATCGGATCGCCCAGCGCGCTCGACACCACCGCCCCGGCAGTACCCGTCAGTCGGACCTGCGGAAGGAACTGCGCGCGCGCCGCGGCGAGATTCGCGTCGGAGGCCGCCAGCGTGAACTCCGCCTGCGCGATGTCCGGGCGACGGCGCAGCAGGTCCGACGGCAAGCCTGCCGGGATCGGCGGCCGCACCAGCGCGTCGAGCGTCAGTCCGCGTATGATCGCGCGGGGCGACTCGCCGAGCAGCAGGCTCAGCGCATTCTCCTGGCGCGATACCGCGAGTTCGGCCTGTGGCACGATCTGCGCCGTCGCTTCATATTCGGCCTCCGCCTGGCGGAGCTCCAGCTGCGAGGTGTAGCCGACGCGCGCCCGGTTTCGCGCGATGCGCAGCGCCTCGGCGCGCGAGGCGAGCGTCACGCGGACGATGCGCAGCCGCTCGTCGAGGCCGCGCAGCGTAAGGTATCCGCTCGCCGTCGCCGCAGCGACGCCGAGCCGTGCCGCATCCGCCGCCGCTACGCTGGCGAGCGCGCTCTGGCGCGCGGCCTCCACCTGCTCGCCGACCCGCCCGAACAGGTCGAGCTCATAAGCTGCCTGGAACACCGGCTGGACGACAGTCGATTCGGCGGGGGTCCCAAGGGCGCTGACGCTGCGGCCGTGGCTGGCGCTCACGCCGAGATCGAGCGACGGAAAGAACTGCGATCGCGCCAGCCGCTCCTGCGCCCGCGCCTCGCGCACCCGGGCCACCGCGAGCGCAATGTCCGTGTTGTTGGCGAGCGCGCGCTCGACGAGACCCGAAAGCACCGGATCGCCGAAGCCCTGCCACCAGCGCACATCCATCGGCGAACCGGGACCCAGGTTCGTCCGCCACCCGGCCGGCGGTATGACCGCGGCCTCGGGCGGGACGCGCGGCGCTGGCCCCGCGCAGGCGGCAAGTACCGCGAGCAGCAATAGCGGACCGGGCGCCTTCATTGGCGCGTATCCACGCTGGCTTCCACCGACATGCCCGGCCGTAGCCGCTGGAGGAGCGGCTGACCGGGATCGAGCGCTATCCGCACCGCGATCCGCTGCGGCACCTTCACGAAATTGCCCGTGCCGGTCTCGGGCCGGATCACTGCGAACTCGCTTCCAGCTGCAGGTGCGATCTGCTCGACACGGCCGAGAAGCCCGGCACCGCCGAGCGCATCGACATGCACCGCGGCGCGCTGGCCCGGCGCCATGCGCGCGGTCTGCGCCTCCTTGTAGTTGGCGACCACCCATACCTTGCTCGGAACCAGGAACAGGAGCTGGGTTCCGGCGGACACATATTGGCCCAGGCGAACGCCGATCTCGCTCACCTGTCCATCCTGCGGCGCGCGGATGATCGTGTTGGAAAGATCGATCTGCGCGAGCTGGAGTGCTGCGCGCGCGTTCTCCACCGCCGCCTCGAGCCCGCCGCGCCCGACGGTGACGGTGCGGACCTGCTCGCGTGCGATCCTGCGCTGCGCCTCCGCCTGGAGCACGCCCGCTTCGGCCTGGCGAAGCGCCGCGAGCGTCTGGTCGCGTTCGCGCAGCGAAAGCGAGCCCTGGGCAGTGAGATCCGCGGCGCGGCGCATGTCGGCCTGCGCGCGGGCGAGCTGGGCGCGGGCGTTGGCGACGGCGGCATCCTGCGCCGCCACCTGCGCCTCGCTCGAATGCTGGCTCTGCTCAGAGTTGTTGAGGTTGGCAAGCTGGCTTGCCAGGTTCGCCTGCGCCTGCTGGACGCGCTGACGATAGATGCGGTCGTCGATCTGCGCGAGCGGCGCGCCCTGCTTCACCTGCTGAAAGTCCTGCACGAAGACCTGCGTCACATAGCCGTTCACTTGCGGTGCGATCACCGTGGTCTGGCCGCGAACATAGGCGTTGTCGGTGACCTGCACGGTGCGCGTGAAGGGTGGCAGGTTCCAGGCATAGAGCGCGAGCAACGCACCCGCGATCAGGAAGCCTATGAACAGCAGCGTGCCCCTGAGCCCGCTGCGCGGCGGCGCCCACCCCTTGGCCTTGCCGCTGTCCTCGCTCGCCTCGATCGGGTCCTCCAGACGCGTGGCCTCCTGCGGCTCGTCCGCCGGCGGCGGGGGCACGACGGGAGCCTCCGGCGGCGGGGGAGCGGGAGGAGAAGGAGGAGCGGCTCGCGTGTCGGTCATCGTCTGTTCGCCATCATAGCCTGAAGCGCGGCCAGATCCTCCGCGAGCGGGTTGATCCCCCGGATCCGGAGCCACAGCCAGTATCCGCCGACCAGCACCAGCGCGATCGCCGCCAGTGTGCCGATCAGCATGAAGACATCGTTGAACGCGAGGATGTTCGCCTCACGCGTCAGCTGCTGCGTCAGCAGCACGTTACCCTCGGCCTGGCGCAGCGCAGGATCGCCGAGCACGCGCCCATAGGCGCCGCCCAGCTGCTGGAGCCGCGTCGCGACCTGCGGGTCGGTTGCCTGGATGCCAAAGCCGAGCTCCTGCAGATGGTGGCGGGTGCGCAGATACTGGAAGGTCCCCAGCGCCGCGCTTCCGGCAAGCCCGCCCACCGTCTGCGAAATGCCGAACACCGCCGAATAGCTCACCATATGGCTCGGCCCCTTGGACATGGCGCGCAGCACACCGACCATCATCGTCGAGCCCAGGAAGTAGATCGCGGCGAATCCCATGATGGCCTGGCTCAGATAGAGGCTGGCGGGCCGGGTGAGGTTGGTCGCATTGGCATCCATGAAGGCCGCGATCATGATCAGCGTGATCGAGACCACCAGCGGACGCAGCAGATCGTTGGTGTCGAGCCGCACCAGGCTGAGCAGCAATCCCGCGAGCGTCGCCCCGGTCACCACGGCAAACAGCGTCACGAGTTGCTCCGGCCCCATCCCCACCGCCTGAAGCAGCGCGATCGAGCCGAAGTTCTGCTCCGAGAGCAAAATACGCATCGTCGCCGCCACGGCAGCGAAGCGCAGGATGGCGGCGCTGCGCATCCAGCGCGTGTTGAGCATGGGATTGGCGCGGTTGTGCTCGATCAGCATCGCCGCGCCGATGAGCACGATCGCCCCCGCGGTGGCATAGCCAATCCAGGGCTGAGTCCACCACACGGTGCGTCCCTGCACCAGCACGGCGATGAGCAGCGCCATGCCGGGCGCGAACAGCGCGAGCGTGAGAAAATCGAGCCGTTCGAACACCTGCGCTCGCTCGCTCGGCGGCAGCCGCAGCAGCGCGATCGCGCCAAGGCACAGCAATGCGAGGCCGAACTCGAAGATGTAGAGGCTCTGAATGTCGCCATTGGCGAGCAGGAACGGCGAGAAGACGCGCGCCAGCGGCAGCGCCACCTGCGAAAGGCCGATGCCCAGGATCATTCCCATCAGCCGCGCTTTCGCCGGAAGCGCCTGCATGATGTAGAAGAAGCCCAGCGGCGTGAAGCCGCTGGCGATGATTCCGGTCATCGCGCGGACCATGATCTCGGTCGCGTAACTCTGCACGAACACCTGCACCCCGGCGAGCAGCACAAACCCCAGCAAGAACACGCGCGTCATCCGCTGCAGCCCGAATTGCTGGCGCGCCTTGATGAGCATGAAGCTCGCGCAGACATTGGTCATCGAATAGACGCCGGTGATCCAGTTCGCCTCGACGCTGGTGATGCCGAGCGCGCCCTGGATTTGCTGGAGGTTGGCGATCAGCAAGCTGTTGGCGAAGCCGGCGGTGAGCGCGATCAGCACACCGATCAGCGCATAGCCGATGCGGCGCGGCATCGGATGATCGGGTGTAGCGGGCGAGCCCGGCATGAACGGGCGCTCGTGCGGCTTGAACTGATAGGCGCCAGCCTCTGCCAAGTCCTGCTGCTTCCCGGTTTACAGATCCTTCGTGTCGAATGCGGAACGGAATGAAAGGTTGCAGGCGAAGCTATTCGATCCGCTCGAATCGTACCGATCCACGCGCGGTATCCACTGCGGCGAGCCGCACCCGCAGCCCGGATCCCGGCTCCACGCCATTGGTCGCCAATCGCGCGACCACAGGAACCTCGCAAAGCTGCAGCCGCACGCCGCGCTCGTCGACATCGGTGACCACCGCCGAAAACGTCTTGCCCGTGCTCCGTGCGAGCATCACGGCCTCGGCCAGATCGATCACCGCGCGTTCGATGTTGCCTCCGATGGCGTCGGCACGATCCATGACTTTGGGCAATTTCTCGAACGCCTCGCTAACCGCTGCCGGCACCGGCTGCCCGTTCGCGACCGCCAATGCCGCGCGTACCACGTAGCGATCGGCGAGGCGCCGGAGCGGCGCGGTGGCGTGAGCATAGGTCGCCGCCACGGCCGCGTGCCGGGGCACCACGCCCTCACGATAGGGCTCATAGCCCGCGCCGTTCCCTGCGCGGCGTATCGCAAGCATGAATGCGGCCTGCTTCGGGTCCTGCGGGTCGAGCATGTGCTCGAACTGCGCCAGCGTCGCGGTGGCCGGCCAGGTGAGGCCGAACGCCCTGGCAGTCTCGCGCAGCCGGCGTACGCCGCGGGCGTCGGGCTCGGCCATCACGCGGAACAGCCCGGTGTGGTGCGCCCGCAGCGCCTCGGCGACGGCGATGTTGGTCGCGAGCGAGAGTGCGGCGTTGCGCTCCTCCGACACCAGCCGCGGACGGAAGACGAGCTCGTAGCGGCCATCGCCCAACGCGGCGACTTCCTGCTCGGGCGGATCGACACGCGCAGC
>DATLJJ010000430.1:0-7402 GCA_035538975.1 Sphingomonas sp.
CCGAGCAGCGCCGATGCGACGAAGGCGCCGGCGAGCGCCAGCGGGTTGCGCAACAGCTTCTCGATCATTGCAGCCGGCGCCCCTTGCGCTTCTCTTCCTCGACCGCGGTCTGCGAGACCATCGCGATGTCCTGCGCGCGCACCCAGTCCGACGAGCCCTGCGGCAAGCCCGCCATTGCCGAGCGGGCGCTGACCAGCGCGGTGCGGGCGTCCCCCATCATATTGGCGCGCTCGGCCGTGGCGAGCGCGGTGCGCGGCTCGTCGCCCTTGCGCTCATAGACCGTGCCGAGCTGCATCCAGGCAAAGGGATTCTCCTTGTCGCGCGCGATCGCCTGGCGGAGCACGGCCTCGGCCTCGGCGAGATGGCTGTTGTCCTCGGTGGCGAGCAGCGCATGGCCGAAGGTGGCGGCGATCAGCGGCTGGTTGCTGGAGCGCTGGGTTGCCTCGCGCAGTGGCGCCAGCGCCTCGGCCGGCTTGCCCGATTCGAGCAGGATCTGACCCTGAAGCTCGAGGAAATAGGGATCGTGCGGATCGGCCTTGACCAGCGCCGTCGCCTCGGCCGCCGCCTGATCGGGATAGCCCGACTTATGATAGGCATAGGCGCGCGCATAATGGGCGGCGATCGAGTTGTTGGTCGTGGGATAGAGGCGCAGCGTCGCCTCGGGCTCGTTGACGTAGCCGCGCAACTTGGCCTGGACGCGCTTGAATCGCGCCTCGATCCCCTGGTCGAGCGGCTTGCTCCAGGTCGGCGCCTTCTGCAGGTCCGCCTTGAGCGTCTCGACGCGGTCCTGCGACATCGGGTGCGTCTGCGCGAAGGGATCCACCTCGGGATCGGTGGCGTAATAGCCGTAGCGGTGCATCTGCGCAGTGAGCTTGTCGAAGAAGCTCAGCATGCCCTTGCCGCTAATCCCGGCGGTGATGAGGAAGCGCGAGCCGGCCGCGTCGGCGGAGGATTCCTGGACGCGGCTGAAAGCCAGATATTTGCCGATCGCGGCGCGTTGACCCATCATCAATATGCCCGCGCCGGCATCGCCCGCCCCAGCGGCCATCGCCGCCGCCCCGAGCAACAGGCTGAGGATCGAGATCTTGGTGTAGCCGCCGTCGTTCTGCATCACGGCATGGCCGCCGACGATATGGCCGATCTCGTGCGCGATCACGCCCTGGACTTCGTTGGCGCTATCCGCGGCGTCGAGCAGACCGGTGTGGATATAGACGATCTGACCACCCGCGACGAAGGCGTTGATCGACTTGTCCTGCACCAGCACGACGCGGAAGTTGGCCGGCGAGAGCCCCGCCGCCTGGGCGAGCGGACGCGCCATGTCGGAGAGCAGCGCCTCGGTCTCGGCATCGCGAAGGATCGACTGCGCCATCGCCGGACGCGCCGCGAAGCACGTCAGGCAGAGCAGGGCCAATAAGGTCGCAAGGTGCCTCATGCGCGGCATCATCGTCTCAAACTCCCCGGCCGGCAACGCTCTCGGGCAGGCGCGATGAACATCGCGTGAAGCGCCGCGCGGGGGAGCGGAAGGGCATTGCGCCCGACCGCTCCCCCGTCACGTTCAGGCGCCGAAAGTCCGCTGCCACCAGCCACGACGCGGCGTGCCTTCCTCGCCCGGCTCGCCAGCTTCGGCAGGAGCCTCGGCGGTCGCTTCGGCAGGCACGAGGTCCTGCGCGACTGCGGCCTCGGGCTCGGCGACTGCCTCGACAACCGGCTCCGGAGCGGCCTTGCGGCGGCTGGCGCGACGCTTGGGCGCAGGCGCCTCCTCTGCGGCGGGCGCTTCGGGTTCGGCAACCACCGGAGCCTCGGCGGGCGCTTCGGCCTCGACGGCATCGGCCTTCTTGCGACGGCTCCGCTTCGGCTTCGCTTCGGCCTCGACCGGTTCCGCAGCAGGGGCTTCGGCCACTACCTCGGGTGCGGCTTCGGCGGGAGCTTCCGCTTCGGCCTCGGCCTTCTTGCGGCTGCGGCGACGCTTGGGTGCGGGCGCCTCGGCCTCGGCCGGAGCCGCTTCGGCCTCGGGTGCCGGCTCGGCCGCGACGGCGATGTCGCTCGGCTCGACCTCGGCCTCGATCACGCCTGCCGCCTCGGCGACGCCTTCCTCGGCCTGCGCGCCGCCCCGGCGACCGCCGCGACGACCGCGACGGCGGCGCTTGCGGCCGCCTTCGCCTTCGCCGGCTTCCTCGGCCGAACGTTCGCCGGCCTCAGCCTCGCCCTCGAGTTCGGTTTCGCCCTCGCCGGTTTCGGCTTCCTCGTCGGTTTCTGCGCCGGCTTCCTGCGTGCCCTCACCTTCGCGACCGCGACGGCCGCGCCCGCGACGGCGGCGGCGACGCTTGCGGCCGCCTTCGCCCTCGGCGCCTTCGTCGCGCTCGCCGCGATCGGTGCGACGCTCGCCGGCCTCCTCGACTTCCTCTTCCTCGAGCTCGTCGGCTTCCTCGATATATTCTTCTTCGGGCTCCTCGATCAGCCGCTCGATCCTGGGCGCATGCGCCGGCGGCGGGCCCGAGGCCTCGACCGACATGCGCGCGCCCTCGAGCTCGCCGTCCGAAGCGACTTCGATCGTCACGCCGTAGCGATCCTCGATCTCGGCCAGTTCGCCGCGCTTCTTGTTGAGCACATAGAAGGCCGCCTCCTGGCTCGCGCGGAGCAGCAGCTGCGAGCCGCGGCCGCGGGCGGCCTCGTCCTCGATCAGGCGCAGCGCGGAGAGGCCAGCCGACGAGGCGGTGCGCACCAGCCCGGTGCCTTCGCAATGCGGGCACTGACGCGTCGAGGCTTCGAGCACGCCGGTGCGCAGGCGCTGGCGGCTCATCTCCATCAGGCCGAATGCCGAGATGCGGCCGACCTGGATGCGGGCGCGATCGTTCTTGAGCGCCTCCTTCATCGCCTTCTCGACCTTACGGACGTTGGATCCGTGATCCATGTCGATGAAGTCGATGACGACCAGGCCGGCCATGTCGCGCAGACGCAGCTGGCGCGCGATCTCCTGCGCAGCCTCGAGGTTGGTCTGGGTGGCGGTCTGCTCGATATTGTGCTCGCGCGTCGAGCGGCCCGAGTTGATGTCGATCGAGACGAGCGCCTCGGTCGGGTTGATCACCAGATAGCCGCCGCTCTTCAGCTGGACGACCGGGTGGTACATCGCGGCGAGCTGGTCCTCGACATGCGCGCGCTGGAACAGCGGCACCGCGTCGGCATATTGCTTCACCTTGCGGGCGTGGCTGGGCATCAGGAGCTTCATGAAGTCCTTAGCCTGGCGATAGCCGTCCTCGCCCTCGACGATGACTTCGTCGATGTCGCGATTGTAGATGTCGCGGATCGCGCGCTTGATCAGGTCGCTGTCGCCATAGACGAGCGCGGGCGCGGTGGAGCGCAGCGTCTCCTCGCGGATGCCGTCCCACAGCCGAGCGAGATAGTCGAAGTCGCGCTTGATCTCGGTCTTGGTGCGCTGGAGCCCCGCGGTGCGGACGATGCAGCCCATCGTCGGCGGCAGCTTGAGCTCCGACATGATCGTCTTGAGGCGCTTACGGTCGGCGGCCGAGCTGATCTTGCGCGAAATGCCGCCGCCATGCGCGGTGTTCGGCATCAGCACGCAATAGCGGCCTGCGAGCGACAGATAGGTGGTGAGCGCCGCGCCCTTGTTGCCGCGCTCTTCCTTGACGACCTGGACGAGGAGCACCTGGCGGCGGCGGATCACGTCCTGGATCTTGTAGCGGCGGCGCAGGTTCATGCGGCGCTGGCGCAGTGCCTCGGCGTCGTCGGAATTGCCCCCGCCGCCCCGGCGGCGACGGCGGCCGCGGCCCTCGCTGACTTCCTCGCCTTCGCCCTCGGCGGCTTCGGCCTCGTGCTCGCCGTCCTCGTCATCCGCGGGGCGCTCGAGCACTTCCACGCCGTCCTCGGCCTCGAGATGCTCGTCGTCCTCGCCATCCTCGGCAGCGCGCAGCGCGGCTTCCTCGGCGGCGTGCTCGGCCTCCTCGCGGAGCAGCGCCTCGCGATCCTCCTTGGGGATCTGGTAGTAATCGGGGTGGATTTCGCTGAAGGCCAGGAAGCCGTGGCGGTTGCCGCCGTAATCGACGAACGCCGCCTGGAGCGAGGGCTCCACGCGCGTCACCTTGGCTAGATAGATATTACCCTTGAGCTGCTTGCGCTCGGCGCTTTCGAAATCAAACTCCTCGATTCGATTTCCCTTGACGACCGCCACGCGGGTTTCCTCCCGGTGGCGTGCGTCGATCAGCATACGCATTGTCATTTATTGTTCTCCGGGCGCGCCGGCCTGAATCCGCGATGGGGCTAAGCGCGTGCGCGCGATACATGATGCGGCCGCGGGCGGGACGGTGCCCGGCTGCGGTCTCGCTGGTTTCGAAAAATGCTGCTGCTCGAAGGGCACGCCCGAACGCGCGGTCCGGGAGCTCCGCCACGCCCGCGCTGCCGGCCGAAACGGCCTGGCGGTGCGGACAATGGGGAAAGTGCCTCATGCGAGCGTCAACCTGAACTGTCGCGGCAGATGTGGCCGCGGATACGCTCCCACGCAAGAAGGGGAGCAATCACTGCCCTAGCATCGGTCGCGCCATGCGGCAACTCCGGCCACCAAATGCCTTGTGGTGCCAAGCTCACAATTTCCGCGAAGTCGCGCGGCAAGCGGACATTCATCCTGCACGCGTCATTAACCAGCGCGCTTAACCGCGCGCTTGGAGCGATTGTCTAGCCTCCGGCGCGTCAGGGCAGGCTTGTACGGGTATTATAGCATGGATTTGGGCTGGACCCCCCGCCGTCCTACGCGGCATATCCACCGTGTGCTTTTCCTGATCGCCCTTCTCAGCGGCTGGCTGACGGGGGTTCCGAGCTGGGCGGGGGTGGTTCAACAGGTCCGCGTTAGCGGCGACCGCATCGTCGTGAAGTTCGACGAGCCGGTGGCCCGGGCCAGCGCCTTCATCCTTTCGGACCCGCGCCGCATCGCGCTCGACGTCAAGGGCGCCGAGCCCGGCGGCCGCGTCGAGACCGGCGGACCGATCGCAGGCATCCGCCAGGCGCCACGCGCCGAGGACGGAGCACGGATCGTGTTCGATCTCGCCCGGCCCGCGATCGTGACCGAGGGCAGCTTCGGGATCGACGGGCGCACGCTCACGCTTCAGATCGCGACGGTGGACGACGCGCGCTTTGCGCGTGCGGCAGCCGAGGGGCGGCTGAGCTTCCTGCCCCCGCTCACCTACCTCCAGCCGGCGAGCCGCCATTCGTACAGCGTCTCGCTGCCCGTGCCACGCCGCGCCGCGCCGGCGAAGCTGCCGCGCGTCTATGGCGACCCGGACCGGCCGCTGGTGGTGATCGACGCAGGGCACGGCGGGCACGATCCAGGCGCGATCGCTCCCGACGGCGGGCTGCGCGAGAAGGATCTGACGCTCCAGGTGGCACGCGCGATAAAGGATGCGCTGCTCGCCTCGGGCCGGGTGCGCGTGGCACTGACGCGCGAGGACGATCACTTCCTGGTGCTGCAGGAGCGCTATGGTCTGGCGCGCAGGCTCAAGGCCGATCTGTTCATCTCGGTCCATTGCGACAGCGCGACCAATCCCGACGCGACCGGCGCGACGGTCTATACGCTCTCGGAAGTTGCATCCGACAAGGAAGCCGCGCGGCTGGCGGCCCGCGAGAACAAGGCCGACATCATCGCCGGCGTCGACCTGGGCGAACAGAGCGCCGACATCTCGTCGATCCTGATCGACCTCACCCAGCGGGAGACGATGAACCTGTCAGCCGACTTCGCACGCCTCCTGGGCCGCGAAGCCCAGCCGCTGATCCCGATCAAGCCCAACTATCACCGCATGGCGGCGCTGATGGTGTTGAAGGCGCCCGATATGCCGTCGGTGCTGTTCGAGACCGGCTATATCTCCAACGCGCAGGACGCCGGGTTCCTCGCCTCCGAGGAGGGGCAGCGCAAGGTAGCCGAGAGCGTGCGCAAGGCTGTCGAGATCCACTTCGCCAAGCGCCTCGCTTCACGATAGACCGTGCCGCCTAAGGGAATTGTGCGGCTTTCATCCGTGCTCAATCCTGCTACACCGCACCCCGCATGGCGGACGGCACGATTTCCAACGTAAAACTGCGGCTCAAGCGTGAGGTCGGCGGACTCGGCGGACTCTATGGACGCGTGCGTCACCGGTTGTGGTTCCGCATCCTGGCGGTGCTCGCGATCCTCGCCGTGCTGCTTTACGCGCTTGTCTGGCTGTTCGTCGCCCGCGATCTGCCGTCAGTGGACAAGCTGCGCTCCTATGAGCCGCCGCTGCCCACCAATGTCCGCTCGAGCGACGGCACGCCTATCCACAGCTATGCCCGCGAGCGGCGCGTCCAGCTGAGCTATCCCGAATATCCGCCGCAGCTCGTCCACGCTTTCCTGTCGGCGGAGGACAAGACCTTCTTCAGCCACCACGGCGTCGACATCCCCGGCATCGCGGCGGCGGTGATCAACAATCTCAAGAGTAGCGGCCGCCCGGTCGGCGCCTCGACGATCACCCAGCAGGTCGCCAAGAACCTGCTCGTCGGCAACGAAGTGAGCTACGTCCGCAAGCTGCGCGAGGCGATCCTGGCGTGGCGCATCGAGGACACGCTCAGCAAAGAGCAGATCCTCGAGCTCTACCTCAACTCGATCGAGCTCGGCCGCAACGCCGGCGGCGTCGAGGCGGCGGCGCACGCCTATTTCGGCAAGGAGCTCGACCAGCTCACGCTGCCGCAGATGGCCTATCTCGCCATCCTGCCCAAGGGCCCGGCCAACTACGCGCCCGAGCGCTATGAAGCGCGCGCGATCGAGCGGCGCAACTGGGTGCTCGGGCAGATGCTCGAGAACGGCTACATCACTCGCGCCGAGCATGACGAGGCCATCGCTGCGCCGCTCGGGACGATCCCGCGCCAGACGCCCCGCTACGAGCGCGTCGGCGGCTATTTCATCGAGGAAGTCCGCCGCCAGCTGATGGACAAGTTCGGCGAGAAGGCGGAGGACGGGCCTTACAGCGTCTATTCGGGCGGCCTGTGGGTGCGCACCTCGCTCGACCCCCGGCTCCAGCAATATGCGCAAAAGGCGCTGCGCGACGGGCTGCTGCGCTACGATCGTGGGCGCGGCTGGAGCGGGCCGATCGGCAAGGCGGACGTCTCGAACGGCTGGCTTCAGCCCTTCCTCAACACCAACATCGGCCTCGACTACGAGGACTGGCGCGCCGCGATCGTGATCGAGCGGCAGGGCGACGGGTGGCAGATCGGATTCGACGACGGCCGCACGGGCACGCTGCCGCGCTACGCCGCGACCATGCCGGTGCGCGGCAAGGGCGGCGAGGCGTTTTCGGCGCTCAAGCCCGGCGACATCATCGCCGTCGCACCGAGCGGCGGCAGCTATGCGCTGCGCAGCGTGCCGCGCGTGTCGGGCGGCATGGTGGTC